>CALGGN010000028.1 GCA_937915915.1 uncultured Selenomonas sp.
GTCTTTGGTGAGGGAGTAGCGCTTTATCAGCTGTTCCACTGCTTGGGAGGGACTGTGTGTTTTGGAGGGATAGTGTGCAAACAGCTATAGTTACCGGGCCTACCGGTGTTCTTGGCACTGCCTTGCGGGAGAAGCTTTTGCAGGAGGGAGTGGAAACCTATGTGATCTGCCATCCTGGCTCCAAGCGCACAGCTTCGATCCAGCCGCATCCCTTGCTTCATATCGTGGACTGTGACATGAGCGATTATGGAGCTTTGCCGGATTTGATCGGCAGGCCGTGCGAGGCGTTCTTTCATTTGGCTTGGCTGGGTACCGCTGATCCACTGAATCGCATGAATATGCATCTGCAGACTATGAATATAAAATACACGTTGGAGGCAGCAGAGGCTGCTCATGCCCTGCAGTGCAGTGTCTTTGTGGGGGCTGGCAGCCAAGCGGAGTATGGTCGGGTGGCGGAGGGCATCCTGCACCCGGATACGCCGGCAAATCCCGTGGGCGGCTACGGCATGGCGAAGCTGTGTGCCGGGCAGATGACCCGTGCCATGTGCAAGTCATACGGTATTCGCCATATCTGGCCCAGGGTGGTGAGCGTGTACGGGCCGGGGGATGGGCAGGGGACGCTCATCAGTTCGGTCATTCGCCAGCTCCTGGAAGGCAAAAGGCCTGCCCTGACCGCCGGGGAGCAGATTTGGGACTACCTCTGCTCGGCGGATGCTGCAGAGGCTTTTTATCAGATGGCGGAGCGGGGCAGGGATGGCGCCGTTTATGTGCTGGGCAGTGGCAGAACCAGACGGCTGAGGGAATTCATAGAGATTATACGTGATGCCATAGATCCAGCCCTGCCCTTGGGATTTGGGGAGCGTCCCTATTACCCGGATCAGGCCATGCATCTGGAGGCGGATATTTCCGCACTGTCGAGGGACACGGGATGGAAGCCTAACATACCATTCGCCGAGGGCATAAAAAGACTGATGCATGAGCAGGCATGGCAATCGCCGAATTTGGAGGGGAAATGAGCAAGAAGCTGGCTTTATGCATACCTACCTACAACAGAAGCAAAGAAGTGGAAAAACTGTTGCAGGATTTGTCTGCGTTCACAGGTGATGATTTTGTCATATATATCTTTGACTCAAGTGAGTCGGATGATACAAGGCTTGTGGTGGACCGTTATGCGGGGGCGCAGGTTTTCTATGAATTTGTCACGGGCGCGGAGTACTCGAACCAAAAGGTCTTTCGCATCTATGAGCGCATGACGGAGTCGGAGGCGGATTACGTCTGGCTTATGAATGACCATTCCGTTTTTAATGATGCCGCTCTGGATTTTATCCGTCGGGCGCTGGCAGAGGATGGGGACTTCTACCTGCTGGATGTGCGCTGTCCGGCGTTTGCTGTGACGGACTTCAAGGACCTGGATGATTTTCTGCTGAGAGCGGCATGGCAGCTCACCTATTACGGTGCCGGCATTGTGAAGCGGGAGAGTTTCCTGGAGGGAGTGGATTGGGACTATCTGGCAGGGAAATATCTTACAGCCGAAACGATGGAGTATTCGCAATTGGGCTTTTATTTCGAGCGGGCCAGCCAGATGCCCCGTGTGAAGCTGAAGCAGATAGGCCTGCTGCGGGACAGCATGCTGGATCGCAGACGCTATGAAAAGCCCGCCTGGCAGAAGGACAAGTTCAGGATCTGCACCCAGTGCTGGCATGAGGTGATCATGCGCCTGCCGGAGGCGTACAAAGCACGGGAAAAGGCCCTTGGCACCATGGATTCCTGGTATCTGTCAAGGTTCAGCCTGATGGAGATGAAGGAGGATGGGGGCTATGGGCTGTTTTCCCTCCTGCGGTACGGAAGGTTTTTGCGCAGGATTGCACCGGAGATGGCAGCAAACGCCCTCTGGATAGCCCTCCTGCCCTTATGGCTGTGCAGGCGGCTGCTGACCGGGAAGCTGCTGGGGAAGATAAAGGCGGCCCGCAAAGCCGGGCGGCGGGTCTATGTCTACGGCGCAGGCCGTCACGGAGTCGATTGCACAAATTATCTCGAAAGCTGCGGCATAGTTCATGATGGCTTTCTGGTGACGGAGCTGGAGGGGAACCCCCGCCGTATCAGGGAATATCCAGTCTATGCGGCAGGGGAAAAGCTGGGGCCTGGGTGTCTGGTGATCCTGGCCTTCCTGTCGAATGGGCAAAGCCCTGTGGAAGTGTGGCTGGATGAGCTCAGGGCAAATGGGATGGATATAGAATGCATAGGAGCTGAATAAACCCCTTGAATCTGCTTTGGGAATGTGCTATACTGTCCGTAGGCAAAAGCGTTGAGGCATTGACGCGCCCCTCCTTCCTGTTGCAGGATTCCAAGGAGGCTTGGGCAACAGCCATATTTTACAGGAACGTGTTTGGTATTACTCGCTAAGATTTCATAGTAAACTTACCGGACACCTTCGGTGTCCACACGTCCTTACACGAAAACTAAGCTCATCTGTGTCCTACGGACTGGATTCGCTAAGATTTCGTAGTAAAATAGCTTGACAATATCACTTTGCTATGATAAAGTTACACACAAATCAAATATGCAAGTAAACCGTTGAAGCGGAGATAACGGCAATGATGCCTATACAGAGAGCCTGCGATGCTGAGAGTCAGGTGAGAAACAAGTTGTCAAATGGACCGCTGAGGGCGCAGTCAAAGGGATGGAGGGTTGTCCTGAGTATTCTGCGACGTTCGGGCAGACGTCATTTGCCGGGGATATGCAGGTATCCTGCTAAGCGTACGGGTCATTCCGTAAATTCAAGGTGGCACCGCGGGTAAATATATCAAGTATATTATTCGTCCTTGACAGAAGCAGTTCTGTCAAGGATTTTTATTTTCCTTTGACAGAGTTCAAAGGTTATTTTTTTTGGAGGTATGGAACATGAAAATTCTTCCTGCGCTGGATGAAGTCAAAGCCATTGCTGCCACCGGAAAGTACAAGGCGCTGCCCGTAAGTTCGGAAATCCTGTCGGATTTCACATCACCGATCGAAGCGCTGCGGATCCTGAAGAACGTGTCTACGCATTGTTATCTGCTGGAATCCGCCGTGGCCAATGAAACATGGGGGCGATACACTTTTTTGGGATTCGATCCCAAACTGGAGATCACCTGCAGCAACGGCGAGGCAAAGGCGGGGAATCTCAGCTTTCAGACCGAGAATCCTTCCGATTTCCTGCGGCAGATCCTTGCGGACCACAAAAGCCCGCGCTTTGATTATCTGCCATCCTTCACCGGCGGGCTGGTCGGATATTTCTCTTATGATTATCTTGGCTACAGCGAACCGTCGGTGAAGTGCGACACGGAGGATACCGAGGCTTTCAAGGATGTGGATCTGATGCTCTTTGACAAGGTCATTGCATTCGATCATGTGAGGCAGAAGTTGATCCTGATCGTGAATATGCCGCTGGAGGATCCGGAGACAGGGTATCACAAGGCGGTCATGGACTTGGAGCAAATGGCCGCGCTTCTCAGGAACGGGGAAAAGAAAAAGGAGCCGGGAGGAAAATTGCTTGGCGAGGTCACGCCGCTCTTTGAAAAGGATGCGTTCTGCCGCATGGTGGAGAAGGCGAAACACCATATCCGCGAAGGAGACATCTTTCAGATCGTCTTGTCCAACCGCCTGAGCGCGCCGTTTGAGGGGAGCCTTTTGAATACCTACCGTGTGCTGCGGACCATCAATCCGTCTCCTTATATGTTCTACTTTTCCGGCACGGATGTGGAGGTTGCGGGCGCTTCTCCCGAAACGCTGGTGAAATTGGAAAATCATGTGCTCCATACCTTCCCGCTGGCGGGGACCAGGCCAAGGGGCAGGACGCGGGAAGAGGATCTGCGGCTGGAAAGGGAATTGCTGGCAGACGAAAAAGAGCTTGCGGAGCACAACATGCTGGTGGATCTGGGGCGGAATGATCTGGGTAAGGTCAGCAAATTCGGGACGGTGCAGGTGGAAAAGCTGCACAGCATCGAACGGTTTTCCCATGTCATGCACATCGGGTCGACGGTGCGCGGCGAAATCCGGGAAGACAAGGATGCCCTCGATGCGATTGAAGCGGTGCTTCCGGCAGGCACTTTGTCCGGGGCGCCGAAGATACGGGCCTGTCAGCTCATCGGAGCATTGGAGAACAACAAGCGGGGGATTTACGGCGGCGCGATTGGCTATATCGACTTCACAGGCAATATGGATACCTGTATTGCCATCCGCATCGCCTATAAGAAGAACGGAAAAGTATTCGTGCGGAGCGGCGCGGGCATTGTCGCTGACTCCGTTCCGGAAAAAGAGTTCGAGGAATGCCTGAACAAGGCGAAAGCCTCGCTGAAGGCGCTGGAGCTTGCACAGGAGGTGGATTTATGATTCTGCTCATCGATAATTACGACAGTTTTTCCTACAATCTCTATCAACTGGTGGGGGAACTGGACGCATCCGTTCGTGTCATTCGGAATGACGAGATGACCATTTCCGACATACGGGATATGAAGCCGGAGCGCATCTTGATCTCCCCCGGCCCGGGCAGACCGGAGAACGCCGGAATCATTTTGGAAGTTGCCAAAGGGGTGGACCAAATTCCCATCCTTGGCGTCTGCCTCGGACATCAGGCGATTTGTTCCGCCTTCGGGGCAAGGATTACCTATGCGAGGCAGCTGATGCACGGCAAGCAGTCGGAGGTGGAACTGGATGCGGACTGCCCGATTTTTCGGAACTGCCCCGGGCGTACCTTGGTCGCTCGCTATCATTCCCTCGCCGTGGATGAGGATACCATGCCGGACTGCTTGAAAATTACGGCCCGCACGGCAGAGGGGGAAATCATGGCTGTGCAGCACAGGGATTCCCCGATTTACGGCATGCAGTTCCATCCCGAGTCCATCATGACTCCTGCGGGGAAGCAGATGTTGGAGAATTTTGTAAGGAACTGGCAATAAATAAATTTTAAGATAGGACGCAGGATAAATCTTCATAG
>CALGGN010000029.1 GCA_937915915.1 uncultured Selenomonas sp.
TGACAGGAAAAGACTCGGCAAGGGCAAAAGGGAATTAATCAGTGTTTCCTTAAATTCTTTCTAACGCTCTCAGTAGCTCCGGTTGAAGATGTTGCCCCGGGCATTGACGGCAGTCACCGCATCGGCACCCGTGAGGTCATAGGCACGCACGGCGCTGTTCTGGCGGCGGGACTTGTTGAGCCAGGACCTTGCCTTGTAGATGATCTGCATGTCCAGCGGCTTGATCTCCTCAATCATATCCTTGCACTCCTGCGTCTCGCGGAACTGATTCTCCGGCAACGCCTTCATTTTCTCGATCAGGTCCCCGCGCTGCGGCACGATGGCAAGAAACGTATCGATATCCTGCCGATCGATGAATTTCAGCAGCTCCCGTGTCAGCATGAGATAGCGCTGCCAAAGCTCCCTCGCCTCGGAAAGGACTTTCTCGTCCTCCTCACGCATAGCCGTTTCCTCCCTGCCCTTGCGGGCTGCGCTCTGTGCGGGCCTTCTTCATGGCCTGCATCCAGGCATCCCGAAGCTCCGTGATGATGGTCTTCGCCTCCTCCATCATGCCGAGGTCGCTCTTCATATTGCCCTCCACCAGACGGTCGTAAACATAGTTGTACAGAGGGAACAGCTGATGGGATATCTCATAGTCCATGTTGAGCGTGATGCGGAACTCCGAGATGATGTTCTGTGCCTTCTGCAAGGATGTATTGGCTGCTTCAAAGTCTTTTTTCTCTGTGGCCTCCATGCCCTCCGTGATGAACTTCAGGCAGCCGTTGTAGAGCATGAGCGTCAGCGCTTCCGGCGTTGCGGTCATGATCTGCTGGCGGCGATAGGCCTCAGCTGCGTTTACCATTCCGTGTTCCCCCTAATCCTTCTCGCTTATCATTGTCCGCCCGTGATGTAGTTGAGCTGGGTGCCAAGCTGGGAAAGCGCCACCTCCAAGGCATCGTACTTCTTGTAGAGCTTGCTCTCGAATGCCGACATCATGGTCTTGAAATTGCTCATCTTGGTCTGCAGCTCCTGCATCAGATTGCCAAGGGTGCTGCCATCCGCGATCTCAGAGGACTCGCCCGCATAGGTCTTGACCTCCTTCATGGAAGAGGTCATCACATCACCGAGGCGCTGGGCGACACCCATGCTGTTGTAGTCATAGTTGCCCTTGCTGTCCGCCTGCGGAAGCGTTCCGAAGACTGCATAAACGCTTTCCGGCTCCGCGGCCAGCGCCGTTTTTAGCTTGTCCTCGTCCAGCTTGATGTGTCCGTTGGTCTTGCTGGTATCGATGCCCAGCGAGTAAGCCGAGTTGTATTTCCCCGAAAGCCCGTCCACCGGCGTCGCAAGAGCCGTCCGCATATTGTCCAGAATCTTGCCGATGGTCTGGTCATGATAGAGCATACCGGACTTTGCCTTCTTCTCCCACTTCTCGATCTGCTCTTCCGACATCTGCTCTTTCTGGGTATCCGTCAGCGGCTTATAGTCGCTATACTTGGTTTCCGAATACTTCTCATAGAGCCCGTCCAAAAGCTTGTTGTAGTCCTCAACGAAGCTCTTGACCTTCTCGATGATCGCGTCCGTGTCCTGGGTGACATTGACCGTGGAACTGCCAACACCTGCCAGCGTATAGGTCACGTTCGATGCCGTCACGCGGTTGTTCTCCGTCGTATAGGTCTTGCCGTCGATGATTGCCGTGCCGTCTTTGCCCGAGGTCGTGCTGACTCTCTTCGACTCGTCATTATAGTCGAACTCGACTAAATTGCCCAACGAGCTGGTTGTCGTGCTGGCACCGTCCTGATTCGAGGTCTGCGTGTCCACGGATTGCAGCTGCAGATGGTTCAGCAGCTCCGCGGCTTTCGCATCATTGACCGTAATCTCGATCTTGTGCTTCGACCCGCCGGTGTTATTGTAAATCGCAAAGGCATCGTTCGTCGCATCGTAGCTGCCCGTGAGGCTCAGCTTGTCGCCGCTTGTGGATTTCGCATTCGAAATCTTCGATGCCAGATCGTAAAGCGTCTGCTGGCTGTCCACGATATCCGCCTTGGTGAACTTGACGGTGGCAGTGTTCTCCCCGTCGTTAATCGTAAAGCTCAAGGAATCCTCATCGGTCCAATCGTCAACATCAATCACATCTTTCAGATAGATGCTGGAGCTCTTTGTGTCCCCATCATCCGCTGCACGGGTAATTCTGTCAGCACCCGTCAGCAGATAGGCATTCGACGCCATGCTGGTCACATTCACCGTATGCGTCATGGACGCAGCTGCGCCATTCGCCGTTGCCTTGACCGCACTCTCGTTGGTGCTGGATGCATTCATCGCGTTCATCGTGGACTGCATCTTGTACTGCGAAAGCGTGGAGTAATTATAGGTGGACAGATCCGAATAAACCGTGTTGAACGCTTCCTTGGTCCAGGTCTGCGTCGTCAGCTTCTGCTGCATTTTGTTGTATTCGCTCTGCTTGGACATCATGCCGACCTTCACCATCGACTCGATATCCAGCCCCGAGCCGGAAAGCCCGTAAATACCGTTGACTCCCATGGTTATCCCTCCTTAGACTTGCTTCAGGCATTCTTGTCCAAGAACGCCCCGATCCATTCCTTTGCCCGGATCATGCTTTCCACCATTTCCTCCGGCGGGAACTCCTTGATGACCTCATCCGTCTTCTTATCAATCATCTTGACGGACATCACATCCACTTCCTTGTGGTAGGTGAAGCTCAGATTGCAGTTGATATTGTCCATGAGCTTGTTGAGCTCTTCCGTCATGGCGGAGACGGACTTCTCGTCCAGCTTCGCATCCTCTTTCTGCTGCTTCTCTGCCGAGATGTCGTTGGGGTCGTCCTTCTCCATGCCCTGCATGTCAACCACCGCCGCAGGGCCCTGCTTGGCTGTCTCCACTCCCATATTGACCTGATAGGAGCTGTCTTTCGGCCGCACCTGCGCGCTGCTTGCCTCAGAACTTCCTGTTTTCTCTGTAGCCCCTATCACGACAGCTGCAGAGACGATGTCTTGCACTTTTCCAATCATCCTGAATCCCTCCATAGAAAAAATTATCCTCCGTGACGCGGAAGTCCCCTTCCTGTCATGATATGGCTATCCCTTCATCGGCAATGCCTTGCTGAGGTCCAAACCCGGCACCGGTACCGCCGCTTTCTGGTTCTCCTCCTGGATTGCGCGATAAATCTCTCCGCGATAGATCTTGACATCCCTTGGCGCGTCAATGGCGATGCGCACATTGTCGCCTTGCACCTCAACCACGTTGATGACGATATTGTCACCGATCATGATTTGCTGTTTGGGTTTCCTCGTGAGTACCAGCATCAGCCTTCCTCCTTCTTGGGAAAGAGCCTGTGCCGCGTGGTGTAGCCGCTGCGCTCCAAGACGACCTGCCGTGCGTGCATATTGGTCGTATTGATGACGACAGGCGCCATGAGATTGGCCGTCATGTCCTCCACTTTGCCGCCCGGAATGGTAATCAGCACATAGAGCAGCACTTCCTCCTGCTGTTTGATGCCAAGCTCCTTCTGCGTCGTGTCATCCAGCTCGAATTCATACTCCGGGAAAAACACGAAAGGCACCGTCAGCAAAAAAGCCAAGTCCGGTGTCGAAAGGGACTGCATGAAATAATACGGGCTTTCGGCATCATAGGGAATCACGATGAATTCATGCTCATCCTCAAAGGCCGGAATTCCTTGGTCAAAATGAACGACTTTGTCCTCCTCGACATCAATCTCGCCAAATCTTACCGTATCCACTTTCCTCATCTGCCAATGCCTCCAGTTCCTTATTTTTCATGCGCGTCATGCGTAAATATCATACTTACCCTCGGTCACCCACCGCCGCAGGAATCCCTGATCCCTCACATAGGTCTGGGTGCTGCCCGGATTGTACTGCACATCCGCCCTCGGATAGGTCTGGATCTCCACGTCATAGGCTCCGGGATCCGGCTCCCCCACTAGCTGGCACGGCGTGATATGCACCTCGGGATCCGGGATCGCCTGCGCCTCGATGCGGCGCTGCCGGTTGATCTGCTGGGACAGCCTCCCATCGTAGTAGGATGCGATATCGTTCCCGCGCTTCGCCCCGCTCTCGATGATCTGCCACGCCCGCTGCGTGCGCCGCGAGGTCGTGCCTTGCAGATCCGACAGCCCCTTCTGCCCATCCTCCCGCGCCTCGTCGATATGGGTGTTGTACCCATAGGAGTGGCGGCTGGGGTAGCTGTCGATCTCGATGGTCGGCGCAGTCGTCCCCATGTTCGAGCGCGGCGCCCGGTAATTGCTGTGAAGCTCCGCCGGGCGCGGATGCGCGCTGATCATCTGGCTGTGCTGAATCCTGAGATCGGTTTGCGGAAGCTGATGCCGCATATTCAGCCGCAACATTCTCTATTCACCCTTTCCATGGGAAAATCCTGCATCATCCGTGAAATTTTATACTCATTAAAGAAAAACTGTTCCACTTTCGTAGCCTTCCCCTTGAGGGGGCGCTTTGCGCGGGAGTCCAGTGGACTCCCCGAACAGTGTCAGCCGATAGGCT
>CALGGN010000030.1 GCA_937915915.1 uncultured Selenomonas sp.
GACAGAAAAATCCTTCGACAATGACAAAAGCTCATTTAATCAGCGTTTCCTTAATTCTCGATTCCCGGGCGGGCTGCTATGCCCTTGGCATAATAATGCCGGATCTCCTTCATCTCCGTCACAAGATCCGCCCGTTCCAGCAGCCATGCGGGCGCATTCCTGCCTGTCACCACAAGCTCCGTCTGCTCCCTCAGCTTCGCCATCAGAGCCTCTGCGCGTTCCCTTGGCAATAATCCAAAAAACAGTGCGGGATTCAGTTCATCCAAGATGACCATATCATAGTTCCCTGAGCAATATGCCTCTTCCGCCTCCGCAAAGCCCGCCGAAATCAAGGCAACATAGTCCTTTGGCGGCTTTCCCGGCGGGAATACGACCACATCCTCGCCCCATGCCTCGCGCTCTTCTTGGCTCAGCATGCCCTCCTTCGCAATGAAAAAGGGCTTCCCGCTGGTCCTGAGGTCCAACTGCGGCGCGAATCCCCGCAGGATCTTCTGCTCACTGTAGGCAAGGCCTTTCATGAACTGCATCAGAAATACTCGCTTCCCTGCGCCCAAGGCGCGGATGGCAAGCCCAATGGCCGCCGTCGTCTTCCCCTTCCCGTTTCCGGTGTAAACCTGCAGCATAGCTCCCGTCTTCCTCTTCACAAAAATATATAAAAAGATATCCATTGGCCCGCACAGCAAGGTACAAGCCAATGGATACGGATCATGCGCCTACATAGAGGGCGCGCACCTGTATGTTGATCTCATGCACGATCATGCCTGTCATGAACTCCACCGCTTCGCGCACACGCTTCTGCGTCTGGGCAATCAGTGTCGGAATATGGTTCCCGTAGGACAGGACGATCTCGAAGGATATGTCAAGCCCGCAGTCCTCATTTCCGCGAAAGAGATGTTTTACCCGGATTGAGCCGATTTTGTTCACGAAATTCTTTGCCTTCACGACATTCGCCACAATGGACTGGATCGCAGAATCATCAATGACCAGCTTGCCATAATAGCTGAACACGGGCCGCACGATCGACTTCTCGCCCAGCCTTCTGCGCTTCGTGCGGGAACGCTTGAACAGGGACTGCAAGGGGTCGATCAGATAGCCGGAAAAGTGTGGCTTCAGTTCAATGGTCGGCACAGGGATGATGTGCTTCCCTTCCTTCAGACGATGATATCTCGCCTCTGCCATTTCGTCCAAGGATGCAATATCCTCAATGTGGATGACCTTTGCAATCGGCGGAAGCCGAAGCTTCTTCGCGATTTTCTGCACCATGTTCTCCGAGGTGCCGATGATCAGGATGCGATGAGGCCGAGCTTCATCTATGGCTGCCCGCACCTCTTCCGCATGCCCCGGCAACACGAAAATCGCGCGCCGCACCGCCATGATCTTGCTCTTCTCCTGCTTT
>CALGGN010000031.1 GCA_937915915.1 uncultured Selenomonas sp.
GGCCGCAGATCAGGAACATGAAGATCACCGCGTAGCGTGCCCGATTGATGAGCCGTGCCACAATGTGCACATAGCGGTTCTTCGTACGGTTGAACCATTCATTGAATGCCGTGAAGAACCGATCCAAAAGACCTGTCCGCTTCTCGTCCAGAGCATGGGGCTTCAGGATCATGGCGCAGAGCGCCGGCGTCAGGGTAAGCGCCACAAACGCAGAAAGCGCCATGGAAATCGCAATGGTCAGCGCGAACTGCCGATACAGCACGCCCATCATTCCGCCCAAGAACGCCACAGGAACGAAGACCGCCGCCAGCACAAAGGCAATCGCCACCACAGGTCCCTGCACCTCGTCCATGGCACGCTCCGTCGCATCAATCGGCGTCAAGCCGCTTTCCATATGATGTTCTACGTTCTCAATGACCACGATGGCATCATCGACCACAAGCCCGATGGCAAGCACCATCGCGAAAAGGGTCAGCGTATTGATGGAAAATCCAAGAATCAGAAATGCCGCAAAGGTCCCGATCAGGGAAACCGGCACCGCAAGCAGCGGAATGAGCGTCGCACGCCAGTTCTGCAGGAACACAAAGATGACCAGCACCACCAGCAGCAATGCCTCTATAAATGTCTCCGTGACCTCATGGATCGAGGCGCGGATATAGTCCGTGCTGTCGAATATCTGGGACAGTTTCAGCCCCGGAGGCAGATCCGGACGCGCCTTGTCCAGGATCTCCTGCACATTTGCCACGGTATCCATCGCATTGGCATCGCTTGTCATCTGGATGCCGAATCCCACCGCAGGATATCCGTTGAATTTCGCGACGATGTTGTTGTCCTTTTGGCCGGTCTCGATGCGTGCCACATCTTTCAGCCGCACAATGGCGCCAAGCCCATCCGCACGCAGAATGACATTCCCGAATTCCTCCGCTGTCACCAGTCGGCCTTGCACCTTGCCCGTATACTGCTTCTCCTGCCCGTTCGTTGCAGGCATGGCGCCCACCACGCCTGCCGCCGCCTGCAGATTCTGCTCCTCCAGAGACGAGACCACATCTGACACAGACAATTCCAGCTCCGCGAGCTTGTCGGGATCCAGCCAGATACGCATGGAATAATCCGATCCAAATACCCGCACATCGCCCACGCCGTCCACGCGCTTGATCTGATCCATCAGATAGATGTCCGCATAGTTTTTCATGAAGGCGCGGTCGTATCTCCCATCCGGAGAATTCAGGGAAATCATCAGCGCCATATCATTCGATGCCTTGCGGGTCGTCACGCCGACCTTCTGCACATCCGCTGGGAGGCTCGCATTCGCGATGGCGACATTGTTCTGCACCTTGACAGAGTCCATATCGCCGTCTGTCCCTACCTGAAACACGACCTGCAGGTTATAGCGCCCCGTATCGTCCGAATTGGAGCTCATATAGTCCATGCCGTCCGTACCGTTGACCTGCTGCTCGATGATCTGTGCAATGGTCTCATTGACAACATCCGCATTCGCGCCCGTGTAGCTCGTGCTCACGGAAATCGTGGGCGGCGAAATCTGCGGATACTGGGCAATCGGCAGTTGCAACCCTGCTAATATGCCCACCAGCACGATGATGATTGCGATGACGATCGCAAAAATCGGCCGATGGATAAAGAATTTTGCCACTCCAATGCCTCCTTACGACTTCGATGGCGCATTCAGTTTGCTGTCATTGAAGGGTGTCGTATCTGCCTTCAGGGAGAACCCCATCTCCTCGGCGGAGGTCATCGTGATGTTCAGCGGCATGCCCTCGCGCAGGCTGCTGAGTCCCTCCACGACCACCACATCGCTCGGTGTCAAGCCATCCTTTATAATGTAGTAGCTTCCCACCTTGTCGCCCAGCGTGACGGTCCGCGCCTCAGACTTGTTGTCCTGCCCGACCACCATGACAAAGGATTTCCCCAGAAGCTGCTGCACAGCACGCTGGGGAACCAGCATCGCATTCGGCACGACCTTGCCCGAAAGCTTCACGCGCACAAACATGCCCGGCAGCAAAAAGTCATCCGGATTGGCGAAAAGCGCCTTCAAGGTCAGCGTCCCCGTGTTGTCCGCAAGGCCGCGGTCCGATTCTGCGATTTGCCCGAGCAGCGGATACTGCGTCCCGTCGGCAAGCGTCAGCGACACATTGACATCTCCCTGCCCGCCATACTGCGATGTGGAGACATTCATGAACTTCAAATACTCCGTCTCGCTGATGCTGAACTGTGCATAGACCGGATCAGAGGAGCCGATGGTCACCAGATTCGTCACCCCTGCCACCGCGAAAGTCCCGACTGCCACATCATCCACGGCAAGCTGTCCCGACATCGGCGCGTAAATCACCGTATCCGCCAGATCTTCCTGCGCCTTCTTCAAAAGAGCGGCATTCGCCGCTGCGGAAGCCTCGTAGGACTGTACATTCGCCCGCTGCGTTGTCACGGATTGCTCCGAAATCGCCTCGGACTCATAGAGATGCTCATAACGCGCCAAATCAATGCGCGCATTGTTGAGCGTGGCCTCTGACTGCGCCAGATTCGCCTGGGCCTGCAAGACGGCAGACTCATACTGGCGGGAATCAATCCGGTAGAGCGGCTGCCCTGCCTGCACCATCTGTCCGCCCGTCACATATTTTTCCACCACTTTGCCGGAAACTTTGGACTGGACATAGACCTCGTTTTTGCCCACGATCTTGCCCGCGTATTCCGCGGCAATCGGCGTATCCTGCTGGATCACCATCATCGTCTTGACCTGCACCGCATTCATCTGCTGTGCCTGCTGCTCATCGTTCCCGCATCCGCTGAAGAGCGAAGCCGAGATCATCATAGCCGCCGCCAGCACGGCGCTTGCTTTCTTATGCTTTAGAAAAAACAAAAAATAACCCCCTTTGAACAGAGCCAAAATTGCACAAAATATCCTGCTGAAACAGGAAAGAGTCCAATATAACAAACTATATGATATCGTATTCTCCAAAAGAAGTCAAGAATTGCGCATTTTCTTACAATTTGTTTAATTTTCGAGCGATATCCTTTCCAAATCGTCCGGGACGAGCACATTCCCTTGATAGTACCGTCTCGCTTCCTCCGTATAATTCGCTTTTCGATGTGCCATATCTTTGTCCTCGGTGTGATAGAGCACAAGATTTTTTACGCCCAGCTCTGTTGCAAGCTCGCTGGCTTCCTTGACCGTACTGTGATTCTTCTCGTAGGGCTTGAATACATCCCGTGCCCCGTAGAGGCAGAACGCCTCGGAAAGCAGCCAGTCCGCCCCCTCCGCATACTGTTTCGCATGCTCATTGTACGGTTCGTCCCCCAGACAGGTGAACCTCATGCCATCCGAAAATTCCAGCTGATAGCCGAACTGCTTCGCCTTGGTAGAAAGGATATCGAATGCCGTGAGCACAAGCCCCTCGAAGGGAACTTTCTCCCCATCCTTCATTTCCTGCAGGATGATGCGGCTGCCGAGCTGCGCCAGATCCTTCTTTTTCAGCGTCATGCGCGCCATCGTTTCCAGCATCTCCTTTACCGCATCATGGCAGTAGATATGGAGTTCTCCCTCAAACTTCCCCTGGTTCATGAGCGTCGCGATCTTGCGGATCACCCAAATGACCCCCAGCACATGATCCGTATGCCCATGGGTCACGAACATGTGATGCACACGCTTCCAGTCCGCTCCCGCAAGCTCCATCTGCCGCAGGATTCCATTCCCCCCGCCGGCATCCGTCAAAAAGATCTCCCCATTCTCCAGCCTCACAAAGAAACAGGTATTATAGCAATGCGTCACCATCGCGTTCCCCGTCCCCAGCATCACAAGCTCTCTCATAACAACATCCTCCGGTTCCTTATAGGTCGTAATTATCCTACATGAAAGGCTCCCCGTTGCCAGCCAGCGAGGAGCCTCCTTGTCATTCGATCACATTCATTTTCGCAATTTTGACAGCGCTTCTTTCGCTGCCATCTGTTCCGCTTCCTTTTTGCTCCGCCCAAGCCCCGTCCCATACACGGTGCCCTCGATGCTTACCGCGAATTCATAGGAACGGTCATGATCCGGCCCTGTCGCGCGCAGTTCCACATAGTCTACATGGCGATCCGGCTTACGCTGGACGATTTCCTGCAGGATCGTCTTGTAGTCCTGCAGATTCTCGCCCAATCGGACGCGCGCAAACTCAGGCTCCAATTGCCGAAGCACATAGTCCTTCGCAGTCTCCCAGCCCTGATCCAGGTAAATCGCGCCAATCACGGCCTCAAAGGCATCCTCCAGATTCGAGGTCCGCGTCCTGCCGCCCCCCATCTCCTCGCCATGCCCCAAGAGCAGCGCATCACCGAGGGCCAGATGCCCCGCAAGCTTCGCAAGGGTTGCCGAGCATACGATGCTCGCCCTTGTCTTCGTCAGCTCACCCTCGGGCAGCTTCGGGAAATGCTCATACAGATAGGTGCTGGAAGCAAGTTCCAGCACCGCATCTCCAAGAAATTCCAGTCGTTCGTTATGCATCACATGACGCTTTGCCTCATTCGCATAGGAAGTATGCGTCAACGCAGCATTGAGATAGCCAAGATTCCGGAAATGAACGCCCAGCCGCTGCTCCAAAGCGCGAAGCTCCTGCTCGCGGCGGGCTGTCAGCTTATCACCCATGCAACCTATCAATCCTCATACTTCTTGATGACCAGGCAGGCATTATGTCCGCCGAAGCCAAAGGAATTGGAAATCGCTGCCCGCACCTTCTTCGCCTTTGCCTTGTTGGGCACATAATCCAGATCCATACCCTCATCCTGCGTTTCGTAATTGATGGTCGGCGGCAGCATATCATTCTGGACAGCCAGCACCGTCGCGATGCATTCCACACCGCCCGCTGCCCCAAGCATGTGGCCGGTCATGGATTTGGTGGAGGAAACAGAAACCGTCTTTGCCGCCTCGCCGAACACAGTTTTGATTGCCTCGGTCTCACCCGCATCATTCATATGCGTGGATGTGCCGTGAGCATTCACATAGTCCACTTCCTCGGCCTTCATACCCGCGTCATCCAGCGCAAGCTGAATGCACTTGGACTGGTATTCCCCGTGGGGAGCAGGGCTCGTGATGTGATAGGCATCATTGTTCATCCCATAGCCCACAAGCTCCGCATAGATCTTCGCGCCGCGTGCCTTTGCATGTTCCAGGCTTTCCAGCACCACCAGGCCGGCGCCCTCGCCCATGACAAAACCGCTGCGGTTCTTGTCAAAGGGGCGGGAGGCATGGGCAGGATCATCATTGTGGTCCATGCAGAGCGCCTTCATCGCGCAGAAACCAGCCACCGCAGCAGGGGAAACACTGGCCTCCGTACCGCCTGCCACCATCACATCCGCCTCGCCGCGCTGGATCACGCGGAACGCGTCGCCAATGCAGTTCGCTCCCGTGGCGCACGCCGTCACCACACAGCTGGAAGGACCATGCAGGTGGAAGGTGATGGCGACATGACCTGCCGCCATATTCGGAATCATCATCGGAATGAAGAACGGACTGATGCGACCCGGTCCCTTGGCAAACATCTTCTCATACTGGGAATGCATTGTTTCGATGCCGCCGATGCCGGACCCCACATAGGCGCCGATACGGTTGAGATCCTCTTTCTCCAGATCCAGCTTTGCATCTTCGATTGCCATCTTGGCCGCTGCCACCGCGAACTGCGTATAGCGATCCATACGCTTCGATTCTTTCTTGTCGATATAGTCCTCCGGAACAAAATCCGTCACTTCGCCGGCAATCTGGGAACTGACCTCCGCAGGATCAAAGCGCGTAATGCGTTCAATGCCGTTCTTTCCCTCCAAAAGAGCTTTCCAGAAATTCTCCGCACCGATACCGATTGGCGTTATCGCCCCCATACCGGTGATCACTACACGATTGCTCAATGCAATAGCCCCTTTCCTATGACAATCTCAAACCGCCGCTTCCGCCTCGCCAACGAGCTGCGCAAAAATTTCCTTGACCGAAAGGATTTTCTGCAGACGCGGCATATACTCGCCCGTGAACACCAAGCCCGTCTCCACATCTCCCTGCTGCGCACGCATGAGTGCACGGATAATGCAGAAATTATGCTTGCACGCTTTCAGGCACGAATCGCACACCTTGGGCGGGACAGGCCCCTCCATGACCTTCTGGGAAAACGGGGTGCGCACCGCACGCCCGGGAAGCCCCACAGGACTATGGATGACCACGATATCCTCCGGCCTGGACTTCAGGTAATATTCCTTGAGGGCGGGCGCCGCGTTCGACTCCTCGCTGGCCGCGAACCGGGAGCCCAT
>CALGGN010000032.1 GCA_937915915.1 uncultured Selenomonas sp.
ACGGTGAAATTGGTGTGCGCTCCGGCCACCCGGAGCAGATGGACGAACATCCAGGCGCACCAAGCGATGAATCCTGTCATCCTCGGCGAGTTCACCACAGCCTTTCCCCTACCGATGGTGGCCATGGCACCAAGATCTTTGTACTCGAACTTGATGAGATCCGTTTCCCCGTGGATGAGCTTCATGATATTCCTGCAGCAGACAACTGCTTCCTGCGTCGCCACGGGAGCCACCGTGGGCAGAGGACGCTGCATATCCCCATGCATGAAGGCCGCACAATCACCGATGGCAAAGACATTGCGGTGTACAGCGCCCTTGACCAAGAGGTCTTCCTCGATCCAGATGCGTCCGTCCCGGGCACATTCCCCGCCACAGTCCTTGATGAAGTTCACCGCCCGGACACCTGCGGCCCAGATGACCGTACTGGTGGGTATTTTCTCGCCGGATTTCAGCGTCAGAACCTTGCCGTCATAGTCCACCACCTGCGTGTTCAGCATGACTTCCACGCCTTTTTCCCGCAGTGTCTTTACCGTGTATTCCTGCAGATCCGGCGTGATCATGGGCAGGACACTCCCTGTAGCCTCGATGAGCTTGATGCTGACATTGCTGAAATCAAGATGGTGGAATTCTTTTTTCAACGTACCCACCAGTTCACTGATGGCACCTGCCTCCTCGATTCCTGTGGGACCGCCACCGACAATCACGAAGGTCAGCTTCTGCTTCCTTTCCTCCGCTGTCCTATAGGGCTTGTCTGCTCGCTCGAATTCATGGATCACATGATTGCGGATGGCAATGGCCTCCTGAATGGTCTTCATGCCATAGGCATTGTCTTCTACTGACTTCATGCCGAAAAAGTTCGTGGTGGCACCGGCAGCAAGTACCAGATAATCGTAAGAAAGCTCTCCATGGTTGGTGAGCAGGACATTGCGTTCCTGGTCTACTCCCTTTGCCTTTGCCATAAAGAAATTGATGTTCTTGTTGTCCCGGAAAAAGCTGCGGGTCGGATACGCAATTTCGTCCACAGAGAGCACAGATGTCGATACCTGATAGAGAAGCGGCTGGAACAGATGGAAATTATGCCGATCCACCAGGGTGACCTCCACATCCTCCTTCGCCAGCAGCTTGCACAGCTTGATGCCGCCGAAGCCGCTTCCGACAACTACAATGTGTGGCTTGTTGTTCAACATTTTTATCTACCTCCGGTGAGCACAGGATAAGCTGAGATGAGAAAGTTTTCTGTAAAAATCTTTCACTCAACACGATATGGACGCTTGTGCTCCGTAAAGTCAAGTATTATCTATTCCATGATGTGTATATTCATATTCATAAATCTAAATCGCAATGACATATTCTGCCTGAAATGTTTCATTGGTCGCCAACATCTGATTTCCTTCCTTCTCACTGAACTCTCCCGTAAAATCTGCAAAATCAGCATGACCGAACCAAGGCTCTATACAGACGAAGGGAGAACCTCCTCTTTCCGGTGCCCAAAATCCCCAGTGAGTAAATCCCGGTGCTTTCACTGTCAGGGATTTGCTGCTCTTGCGAGACTTGATGGTAACAGCATCGGATTTCAGTTTTTCATAAGCACGAACACCGTCTTTAAAAAATTCGTCACTCAAGGGTTGTGTCTTTCCCTGGAGGCTGTCTATTTTTGCATGATTCAACAAGGTATCCGAGGTTATGGTAAAACATGGCGTGTCCTCGTCCTCGCTGAATTCCAGACAGCAGTCCGTGAGATTTTCTCCATGGACAATCGGGCAACGGAAGGCAGGATGCGCCCCAATGGAAAAATACATATCTTTCACATCTTCATTCACCACTTTCCATTGAACATGAATTTCCCTGTCTTTCAACTCATAACCGATTTCCAGACAAAATTCCCAAGGATAGGATTTCATTGTTTTTTCACTTGCATCCAGGCGAAAAAGAATCCTGCTGGGTGCTTTCTCCACCAACTGGAATTCCGATATACGGGCAAGCCCATGTGCCGGAAGTTCATAGGTTTTGCCATCTACACGGTATTTTCCATCCACCAGCTTTCCCACGATGGGGAAGAGTATCGGAGAGCTATACTTCCACCAAGCAGGATCACCATTCCAAAGATATTCTGTCTCATCGGATTTTTCCTTGATGGAACGCAGTTCTGCCCCTTGACTGCGCACCTCAACCAGAAGCTCCTCATTTTGTATCACATACAACATATCCATTATCCTCCCAATTCGGCAAAACACCGCGCAACCCAAAGGGAAGCACGGTGTCTTGCTCTTTATGTCAATGAAGGGAAACCAAACTCAGGCTTTTCCCGTGCTGCCCACCACATCCATTTTCTGCATGACGTACTGCTTGACTTCCTCTATGCCGAGGGCAGAATACTTCTTCGGATCAAAGGCATCAGGATTTTCCTGCATATACGCCTTTACCCCTTTGGTGAAGGCAATGCGGAGGTCGGTAGCATAGTTGACCTTGCAGATGCCGCGGCTCACGCAGTCCCTCACTTGGTCATCAGGCACCCCCGATGTGCCATGGAGCACCAAGGGGATGTCCACCACTTCGCGAATTTCGGAAAGCCGCTCTACATTTACATGGGGCGTTCCCTTATAAACACCGTGGGCTGTGCCGATGCCAACGGCAAGGGAATCCACTCCTGTGCGTTCCACGAATTCCTTTGCCTCGGCAGGGACGGTGTAGGGATTGTCGTCCCCGTTCTCCAAGTCGTCCTCCTTGCCGCCCACTTTGCCGAGCTCGCCTTCCACGGGAACATTCCCCGGATGGCAGACATCCACCACGGATTTCGTCAGGGCAATGTTTTCTTCAAGAGACAGCTTGGAGCCGTCAATCATGATGGAAGTGTAGCCCGCCCGGTACGCTTGCACTGCCAAGTCAAAGCTGGAGCCGTGGTCGAGGTGCATGACCACGGGAATCCGCGTACGGCTGGCCGCAGTCTTCACATTTGCATAGTAATAGTCAAACCCTGCGTATTTGATGGTTCCCGGCGTGGTCTGCATGATGACGGGGGAGTTCTTCTCCTCGGCAGCCGCCAGCACCGCCATGACCATTTCCATATTTTCCACATTGAAAGCACCGATGGCGTAGTGACCCTTCTGCGCGTCCGTTAAAAGTTCCTTGATGGATACCAATGACATGATAGTTCCTCCTTACATTTTCTCTACACGAACCTGGGCAAAAATTTCCTTTGTCTTATCGGGATTGACATAGCCACTTTCCGCCTCCAAGACGTTAGCCGTTCCGCAAGCGCTGCCCAGACGAATGACATCCTCGATGCTATACCTCCGCTGAAAGCCAATGGCAATGCCCGCCACAAAGG
>CALGGN010000033.1 GCA_937915915.1 uncultured Selenomonas sp.
GGTGGGCGCGGTTGGGCTGCGCCTTTTCCAGCTGGCGGCGGCGTTCGTTGTAGAACTGAAGCACGAGCGAGGGATTGCGATACCATCCTTCGATGTCCGCAACGTCCGCTACGTTGTAGTTTTCCCACAGGCCGTCGCTGTCCCGGAAAGTCCTGATGCCGCTTTCCGCACTGACGCCTGCACCCGAGAGTACGACCAGTTTCTTCATTATATTCGGTATTAGCTGCCCGGCAGGCCGGACAAGGCGTTATACAAAGTAATAGTTCCGGAGCCAGTATTCGAAGAGCGGGTCCACGATGCGGGCGTTTTCCTCGCTGGCATTGCCTTCCACCAGCGCACCATACAGAAATCCCGTCACATAGTTATAAGCCAGCTTCTCCAGCACAGCCGCCGGGGAAGGATAGATCTCATAGGTCTCCTCCGCCACAGTCTCCGTGTCCACATTGCCCAGCAGATTCGTCAAAAGATACACATAGGGCAGCTGCTCCTGCGGCACACGGGACGCATCGAAATAAAGAGTCAGGTAGATGATGCCCTTTGTCTCCAGCTCGCTGAACAGGACTTTCGCATCCTGCAGCATGCGCTCTTCCAACGGAAGCACATCCGATTCCTTGCGAATATCGGACAGCTTCAGGATCGGTATCGTCGCCAACGCCTCCGGTGTCTCCGGCGCTTGCTGGCGTTCCTTCAATTTCTGTGTATTCTCTATGATCTGCCGGATTTCCTCCTTGGAAAGAGATGCTTTTTTTTCTGCCAGCAGCTTTTCCTGTTCTGCTTCGCGCTCCGCCGCCATCGTGCGGCTCGGCTTGAAGACCAGCAGCGTCCTGTGCGGATTCCGAAGGAAATACCGGTCGATCAGCTCCTCAAAATACCCTTGCCCCAAGCCTTCCTTCAGTTCCTGAAAGATATCCTCATAGCGCAGGCTCTCGGCAGGGTCTCCGCCATAGAGCCAGTTGCGCAGACTTCGGAGTCCATAGATCAGGCCCTTCGGGGAACTGCCAAAATCGTCCTCCCGCAGACGGAACTCAAGCAGATTGAGGGAAGCCTGCAGGAGTTTCTGATCGATGCCCTGATCTCTTAATGCTTTCAGCGTGGCCATGACAAGCTCGTAGAACTGCTCCGTCCGCTCCTCCTCGGAGCCATTGACGATCATGCTGAACATCGGCTGCAGCATCTCCGTCTCAAGGCTGGAGTCCACGTCCTTCCCAAGTCCCGCATCCACGATGGCCTTGCGGAGAGGCGCTGCCGGCGAACGCAGCAGGGCATGTTCCAGTATCTCAAGCCCCAGCAGGGTCTTGGTGTCCAAAGCATCCCCTGTCAGGAAATTCAAGCTCAGGAAGGTCTTCTCCTTCAGTTCTTCTTCCGAGCCGATGGGGTAAAATTCCGTGATGCGCCTCATCTCGGCAAATAATTCCTGCCGCCGGATTTCCGAATCAATTTCCAAACGCTCGAAATGGGAAAGGTATGCCTCATCCAAATAGGCCAGCTTCTCATCGATATCCAGATCCCCGTACAGGTAGATATAGCTGTTGGACGGGTGATAATAGCGGCGATGGAAATCCAGGAACATCTCCTGCGAAAGCCCCGGGATCGCCTCTGGATCGCCGCCCGACTCATAGCCGTAGGCCGTATCTGGAAACAGGGAATGCATGATCTGCCGGCCCAGCAGATCCTCTGCGGATGACAACGCGCCCTTCATCTCATTGTAGACCACGCCGCTGTAGCGAAGCGGCTCCTCCGGGCTTTCTATCTCATAGTGCCAGCCCTCCTGCATGAGGATCTCCGGTGTCTGATACATCGCAGGATAAAAGACTGCATCCAGATAGACATCCATGAGATTCTGAAAATCCTTGTCATTGCGGCTTGCCACCGGATAAACCGTCTTATCCGGATAGGTCATCGCATTCAGGAATGTGTTCAGCGAGCCCTTCACCAGCTCCACAAACGGTTCCTTCAGCGGGTACTTGCGCGAGCCGCAAAGCGTCGAATGCTCCACGATATGCGCGACGCCTGTGTCGTCCTTTGGCGGCGTCCGGAATGCAATGGAGAACACTTTGTTGTCGTCCTTGTTTTTCAAATAGAAAAGCCGTGCACCCGTCTTTTCATGCACGAACTCAAATGCCTCCGAATCCGCCTCGACAACGCTCTGCTGCTTCAGCAAACGAAACCCATGCATCCTGTCATTCACCTTGATCATATCCCTGCTCCCTTCATCCTACAGCTTCACTCATATGTTTCTATGCTTCATCGTTTTCATTCTCATAGACGACCGTCCGGTCAAATCCCGGAAGGATTTCATCGAGAAAGTATGGCACCGCAACCAGATCGATCTGCTTCAGCCGCTTTTCCCAATAATTGTACTTCCCCTGGAACGGATTCGTATTCCCAAGCCTGATTTCCTGTGCGCATTCCAGCATAGCATCTATCATGTCGGCAGCCGAGAGGATTTTCCCTTCCAGCGTATCATCCTTGTCCTCATTGATGATTTCCTCAATGCGCCGCCGATAATCCTCATCGGGGATTTCCGACAGAATGTATTCCCTGACAAGCTCATTTTCGATCATGGCAAGCGCCTGATTGACCTCTTCCTTCCGATGCTTCGTGTGGTGGGGAATATCCCCCGTCACGCTTTCCTTGATATCATGGTTCAGCGCCTTTCGATAGAGTCGCTTCCAGTCAATGACAGCGCCGTTCTTCTCCTCAATGATGCCGATGAGCTGGGCGATCTGCGCCACAAAAAAGGAATGTTCCGCAACCGATGATTTCCGATACAGAAACTCGACATTCCACCGCGTGATGTTCGCCAGTTTCCTTGCATAGGAAAGAAAATTCGCCAGCCCTTCCGTTGTATCCTTCGTGTCCATGTCATTCTCCTGTCATTTCTCCGCATTACTCCACGAGTTTACGCGCCAAACGTTCCGCGAGCAAGGTATACCGCCTGCGGGTGCGGTCATTGGCGACAGCCGTATGGAGCGCCGCCTTGCTTCCCAGCAGGATCACGCGCTGTTTTGCGCGCGTGACCGCCGTATAGAGCAGATTCCGCTGCAACATGATATAGTGTCCCTGCGTCAGCGGCAGGATCACCACAGGATACTCGCTGCCCTGGCTTTTGTGGACGCTCATGGCATAGGCAAGCTGCAGCTCCATGAGTTCATTTTTCTCGTATTCCACCGCCTGATCCTCACCGAAATTCACCGTGAGGTGATCCTCTTCCAATTCTGTGATGAAACCGATATCCCCATTGAACACATGCTTCTCGTAATTATTGCGGAGCTGCATGACCTTATCCCCCATCCGGAAGATCTGCGTACTGCTCGTAAACTCCGCCTTGGCCGGTGATTTCGGATAGTCGAGATTCACGCGCCCCACCATACTTCCCAGATGGTTGCCGTCAGCA
>CALGGN010000034.1 GCA_937915915.1 uncultured Selenomonas sp.
TCTTCTTCACCCGGTCATATACCTCGTTGCAGAGGAGGGCAAGGGCATGGTCGGAGTCCGCGTCCCGGTTCATGTTTCTCAGGAGGTAGCGGGCGGCCAGCCGGGCCGCCTCGGTGTCGTAGGCGTCGAAATCCCCCTTGAGGTGCATGAAGTCCGTGGGGGTGAGGCCCGCGCGGATCACCACGCCCTCCGCCTCCAGGCGTTCCATCAGCCGGGCAATCGCCCGGGATCTGTGGGACACGCGGTTCTTCGCCTCCGGATCGGCCTCAGCAAAGGTCATCTGAAGATCGGTGGAATAGAAGAGCGGATCGTACCCAAATCCCCCTTCTCCCTGCCGCGCGCGCAGGATCTCTCCCTCGCAGGATCCGTAGGTGACCACGTCCTCCCGTCCCGGCCTGGCCAGCACGATCGCGCAGCCGTAGCGCGCGGTGCGGGGCTCGGATACGTCCTGAAGCTCTTTCAGAAGCAGATCGTTGTTCGCCTCGTCATCGCCGTGCACCCCGGCGTAGCGCGCGGAATGCACGCCCGGCGCCCCGCTCAGCGCGGCAACTTCCAGCCCCGAGTCATCCGCGATACAGGCGCAGCCGGTCTGTTCCATGAAGAATCTTGCCTTGATGCGCGCATTTTCCAGAAAGGTATCCGCATCTTCCACCGCGTCCGGCAGAGCGCCGAAATCCGCCAGAGACACGATCTCCACAGGCAGATGCCCCAAAGCCTGCTTCATTTCCCGAAGCTTGCCCTCGTTCTTGGTCGCTATGACAACTTTCTTCATCCGACACGCCCTACTTTCCACACGAGCTGCCCGCCCAGCACATCCTTCTGATAGGAGATCAGCTCATCAATCCCCTGCTCCGCAAGCTCCAGCAAGGCATCCAGCTCTTTCCTCGAAAAGGGGCGCCCTTCCCCGGTTCCCTGCAGTTCCACGAACTGCCCCTCGCCTGTCATCACCGCATTCATATCCACGATGGCCTGCGAATCCTCATCATAGCAAAGATCCAAAACAGGCTCCCCTTCCTGCGAGATGCCCACGGAAACGGCTGCCAAAAAATCCTTGACGGGAAAGACACCGCCCGGCTCATAAAAGCTCGCACACGCTTCCACCAAAGCGATAAAAGCTCCCGTAATCGAAGCGGTTCTCGTGCCTCCGTCCGCCTGGATCACATCGCAGTCCAACGTGATCGTGCGTTCCCCTAAAGCCTTGAGATCCACTACAGAGCGCAGCGACCTTCCGATGAGCCGCTGGATTTCCTGCGTACGCCCGCTGATCTTCCCTCTGGCCGAATCCCTCTGCGTACGGACCGATGTAGCGCTGGGCAGCAGCGAATACTCCGCCGTCACCCAGCCCTCGCCCGTACCCTTGCAAAAAAACGGCACGCGATCCTCCACGGATGCCGCGCAAATCACTTTGGTATTTCCCATTTCGATCAGAACAGAGCCTGCAGGATATCGCTGGAACTTTCTCCGCATCTTCACCGGTCTCATCTGATCGGCCAATCTCCGGTCCGGTCTTGCCATCCTGCCGCCCCCTGCTTCATATATATGCAAAAGAAAGCCCTCTCTGGTTTGGGAAGGCTCCTGCTGCAACTTGCCAATCAATGCTGCTCCTGATACTGCCTGAAATTCTTCAGAATACAAATCGGCGTTTTCTGGGAGGCATTGCCGAACGGATTGTCGATCAGAAGATTCGCCGCCAACTGCCCATTCATGCCATCCGTTACGCCTACAATGCGCGAACGCTTCAGATCATTGACATCCGCAATGATTGCCCCAAAGCAGCCCAGACGCTCCTTCAGCCGCTTCACGACGTTCTGCGGATCCTTCGGGCCGTAGACAATGCTCTTGTCATAAGGCGGCATCGTGCCCGTCACATCATCAATGAGCGCCGTCTGCTCGCCGCCCCACTTGTAAAAGAGTCCTCCCTGTCCGATGAGCTTTCCGAAAAAACCTGCCAGAAGAGCGAACGCCACGCGCCAGGTTCCCTCCACATCCATCAGGGACTGCATCCCGTGCGGACTGGCAAGGCTGCCGTAGTCTGGTATGAACCTGCAGCAAAGCTGCGCAACGGGGCTGATGGTCAAATCCTCCGGACGCACAACACGCCCCTGCGTGATCGCCACAACGCTCTCCGCCACGGAAATCACATCGTTTTCCCCGATCTTATCCCTCGTATATTTCTCCACCTGGTCGATGATATCATCCTTCTCGGTCAGGATGCGTGTCGGCACAGGAATGATCTCTACATCTGCCATCAAGCTTCCTCCTCAGTCCTCCGCCAGATCCACGCCCGCGAGACGCGCGATCTCATCCGCAGTCAACAAGAACCTCACCTTTTCATAACGCCACGGCTTGCGGTCGACCGTCATATAGATGAGTTCCACCGGAAGATCCACCATATGGGAAAGAGCCTCCCTCAGGTTCATGCCCTTGCGCGCAGTGAGCGTCACCTTTGCATGAATGAAGATGCTCTCGCGCTTTTGGATCAAAACCGCCTCGAAGTAATCATCCTCACGGGGCGCACCCTCCCTCTCGGCCTTGCCGCGCGCCTCGATGCCATCATACTGCTCATAGGGAAGCTGCGGGCGGACCATCGCATCCATGATCGTCGCACACTGCTTCCCGACATTCGCGAACTCCAGTTTTGTCGAAAGTACCACACTGGTATCCGTCTGCTGTTCCACGATCCAAGGCGTACGATTCTCCGTCCGGACCTCAACCTTTGCATTCCCCTCAATCGAAAGAAAAATATTCACGATAACGATCAGGGCAAGCACAATGCCCAGAATCACGTAAAATGCTGTCACGCAGCACGCCTCCTCATTGCTCCTGCTTCTTTTCGGCCCGCTCCTGCTCCATGGCCGCCTGCAGCCGCTCATGATATTTCGCGGGCAAGCGGACGATCTGCCCGCTCTCCCGGCTGGTAAACACATTCTGTGTATGGCCTGTCACAAGGGTCGTGCCATCCGACTTGCGATAGACGCGATAGTCGAACGCCATCTTCACCTTCGTGAGCGCCGTCGCCCGCGTCTCAATGCAAAGCACATCGTCGAAATATCCCGGCGAGACGTATTTCGCCTTGACCTCCGTAATGGGGAACACAAAGCCGTCCGCCATCATGTCATCCAGCGTAATCCCCAAGTTCCTCAGGTATTCCACGCGTCCGATCTCGAACCATCGGATATAGTTCGCATGATGCACCACTTTCATCGCATCCGTATCAAAAAAGTTCACACGATACTCTGCAACAATCGACAAAACAACGCCCTCCCTGCACAATAGCGATATGGCATAGAATCCATACGCAAAACACATTGTATAGCCTAGAACAAATCGCTCGCAATGTCAAGGTTTTCTTGTTGCCGAGAGCACCTATCCGATTGTATACATTTCTTCCAAGCGCCCCATATACGCTTGGATGCGCGAAAGCTCCGCCGCATCCCGCACTTCTCTGCCGGAATAGAAACAGGTGACGGTCTGCGGCAGATGTTCCAGTGCGTCACGTTCCTTCAGTCTGCGGATCAATTCATGGACGGTGCCCGCATTCCCGTCCACGAAGCGCACATGCTCCGGCAAAAGCTCGCGCATGCTGTCCTTGAAGTAGTTGAAATGGGTGCAGCCCAGCACGACAGAGGAGAACTCCGAGAAATCGTAAACGGAAAACGCCTGCTCCAAATATGACATCACTTCAGGAGACCGAAATTCCTGATGCTCGGCAAAATCCACCAAACGCGGGAGCGGCAGCCGGTCAATGAGCCTTTCCCGGTTCAGCTGCTCCATCAGCATGCGCATCTTCTCGCCGCGCAGCGTGATCGGCGTCGCCGTGACCAGCACTCGCCGGTTCCCGTAAAGATCCATCGCCTGCTTCACCGCCGGCTCCATGCCGATGATCGGAACTTCATATTTCCTTCGCATCTCAGCAACCGCCACGCTGGTTGCCGTATTGCATGCCACAACGATTGCTTTCACGTCCTGCGTCATCAGAAACCGGAATGCCTCGTCCACATATTGGAGCACCTGTTCCTTTTCCTTCACGCCGTAAGGGACGTGATCCTCATCCGCAAAGAAGACGAACTGCTCCTCCGGCAGTGCCTTCATCGCATGATGAAGCACCGAGAGACCGCCGACACCCGAATCAAAAAAAGCAATCTTCACAGCCGCATCCTCCAAAATTACTTTCTACAATATTACATTATACTAGCTTCAGAAAAAAGAAGCAATCAAATTTGACAAGCAACCTGCCGACCTGCTATAATATTGTCCCATGGAGAGGTGTCCGAGTGGTTTAAGGAGCTGGTCTTGAAAACCAGTGATGCCCTATGGCACCGTGGGTTCGAATCCCACCCTCTCCGCCACGGAGTGGTACTCAAGAGGCTGAAGAGGACGGTTTGCTAAATCGTTAGAGTCGCAAGGCTGCGGAGGTTCGAATCCTCTCCACTCCGCCATTTGACAAGGGTCCCGGGCATCGGAGAAATCTGGTGTCCGGTTATTTTTTTTGCAAATGGGACAGCAACGCGTTGCGAACCGTGTCAAAGTTGTATTTGATGAGTTTGGCCTGCGACACGCACTGCTATCGAAACCGCCATGGGACACGCAAAAGTTATTGGTGTATAAATTTTTGAAAAATTTTTGATATCCCTCTACTTTTCTTCTGATATTTATGATATAATAGACGCAGTTCATGTATGGGATTAATTCCTTAATTCCATCGATTTCAAAACTAGGGGGTAATGAAACATGCCATTAGTCGGAACCAAAGAAATGTTCAAGAAGGCGTACGAAGGCGGTTATGCAATCGGTGCTTTCAACGTCAACAACATGGAAATCGTGCAGGGAATCACGGGCGCAGCCGCTGAGCTCAATTCCCCGATCATCCTGCAGTGCTCCGCGGGTGCAAGAAAATATGCAAACTCGCATTATCTGGTACACCTCGTAAAGGCTGCTCTGGAAATCAACGATATTCCCATCGCTCTCCACCTCGACCACGGCGCGGATTTCGACATCTGCAAATCCTGCATCGATGACGGCTTCACCTCTGTCATGATCGACGGCTCCCATTACGACTTCAAAGAGAACATCGAGCTCACCAAAAAGGTCGTCGAGTATGCCCATGCACATGGCGTAGTTGTCGAGGCCGAGCTTGGAAAGCTCGCAGGCATCGAGGATGACGTAAAGGTTGCGGCTCATGAAGCGGCCTACACCCAGCCGGATGAAGTTCAGGAATTCGTAGAAAAGACGGGCGTTGACTCCTTGGCGATTGCCATCGGCACCAGCCACGGCGCATTCAAGTTCAAGCCGGAACAGTGCACCCGCAATGCAGACGGCGTTCTCGTACCGCCTGAGCTCCGTTTCGACATTCTCGCTGAGATCGAGAAGCGCATCCCCGAGTTCCCCATCGTGCTCCACGGCGCTTCCTCTGTTATCCCGAAGTACGTGAAGATCATCAACGACAATGGCGGCAAGCTGGCTGCCGCTGTCGGCATCCCTGAGGATCAGCTCCGCAAGGCGGCGAAGTCCGCGGTCTGCAAGATCAACATCGACTCTGACCTGCGTCTCGCTATGACAGCCGGCATCCGTGAGCACTTCATGGCTCATCCGGAGCACTTCGATCCGCGCCAGTATGTCGCACCGGGCCGTGACTACATCAAGGAACTCGTCGAGCACAAGATCAAGGACGTCCTTGGCTCCGACGGCAAAGCTCCGGAGATCATGGCGCTCATCAATAAGTAAGAAATTTTTTCGTGAAGCGTTAATAGCAAGGGACTGTTGCAATGCGGCAGTCCCATTTTCTATGTCCATGGTTCATCGGACATACGTCTCCACACGCATTGTCTTCCCATCTGTGCAGAAGGATATCTCTCCATCCAGATCGGTTCTCCATACCCTGACCTTCTCCTTCTGCAAACGATCCAAAACGGACTGCTTGGGATGGCCGAAGCTGTTGCCCGCCCCAACGCCGATTGCCGCATAGCGCGGAGCCACCGCTTGCAAGAACTCCTCCGAGGTGCTGGTATCCGAGCCGTGATGGCCCACCTTCAGCACGGTACTGCGAAGATTCCTGTGCTTCTCCAGCAGCTTTTTCTCGTTTTCTGTGGTCAAATCCCCCGTAATCAGGAAGCTGGCTCTGCCATACGTCACCCGATACACGTTTGAGGCTTCATTTCCCGTGACTTCCTTTGTCTGCACATGAGGCGCATAAAGGACCTCGATCCAAACATCACCTATTTCAAAGACTGTGTTTTCCTCAGCCGCATGCAGCTTATTCAGCAAAGGATCTGCCGCTCCCATGCGCATACTGGCACGGTAGGCCTCACGCCCTTCATCGGCGGTATACACCGCGCCCACCGGCATGCTTTTCAGCACTGCCGCCGCACCGGCAGCATGATCGGCATGGGCATGGGTAAGAAAAATGGCCTCAACCCTGTGAATGCCGCAATGCCTGAGATATGGCACCAGCACCTTGGCGCCCACGTCAAACTCTCCGTCCCGCGTCCCTCCCGTGTCGAACAGCACGGCCTTGCCATTGGGAAGCTTCAGCACAGCCGCGTCGCCCTGTCCCACATCAACAAAGGACAGGGTGATCTCATCGGATTGGCTGAATTTGCAGCCGATGCAGAAAAAAAGAACGACCAGTCCCAGCGCAGCGATATGCCTCTGCTTTCCCTTGACCCAGCCGAAAAAACTGCCCCTCCAAGGCGCATCCGCTGCCCACAGCGCGAGCGCGGCATAATAAAGGGCGACGGCGCCCCAGCCCATGGAGGGGATCCAGATCCGGCTGCCGGGCAGACCGGCCATCCATCTGGCCATTTCATAGACCACGCCCAGCAGCAGACTGTCGATGATGAAGAAAAGACTGCCCGCAAACGGAAGCAGGAAGGCAGCCAGCCCAGCCAAAAGCCCGATGACGATCACCGCGTCGACGATTGGCACAATGACCAGATTCGCCAAAAAGGAAGACAGGGACAGCTGGTTAAAATACCATGCCAGAACCGGGAGCGTTGCCATTTGGGCTGCAAACGTCACCGCAAGCCCCATAGCCAACGCCCCGTTCACTCCTTTCCCCTGCAGCCATTCGCGCGCCACCGGAGCCAAGTAAAGAAGCCCTGCCGTCGCCAGAAAGGATAATTGGAAACTGATATGAAACAGCAGCATGGGAGATATGATCAGCATCACGAGTCCCGTCAGGAGCAAAATGCGCCCGGCATCCCGCTCGCGATCCAGCGCCATCGCCAGAAAGGCCAACCCTCCCATCACTGCCGAACGAATCACCGGCGGCACGCACCCTGCCAGCATCGCATAGACAGCGATGACCCCCAGTACCGCAGCCGCCGCAATCCCTCTCGGCATGTGCAGTACGGAGCATAGCCACACCATGACCGCCGCCACCAGACTGATATGAGAGCCGGATACGGACAGCAAATGCACGATGCCGGTGATCGTGAAGGCCTCCAAAAGTTCCGGCTGCAGACCGGCATAGCCGCCGAAAAGCATGGCAAAGATTGCTGCGGCATCCTCGGGTGGCATCACCGCCTGCATGGAAAGCCGATAGTGCTCCCGAACCGACGCAAGCCAGCGCCGGAACCCCTCAGCCTCTCTCCTTTCTGTTCTGATGCCCCGTTTGCCCGCCGACAAAGTCGCCGTTATGCCCTGGCTCTTTAGAAGCATCTCCGTGTCGATCTGCCCGGGATTGCGGTAGCCGTGCGGAAGGCGCACCTTGCCGCCGGCCATGACACGATCGCCGATGCGGGGAAGGTTTTCCGCCTTGACGCTTTCGGATCTGGCGTATACATATATGCCCCCACTGGCTGCCTGCTTTTCCCCATTGCCGAGAGTGACCTGCTCCAGATCAAGAACATACCGCTGCTTATAGCTTCCATCTGCTGCCTGCACAATGCTCGGCTCTTCCCGCAGGATACCTGCCACCCTCACCTCCTTCTGCGCATAATGGGAGATGTCCGTCGCTGGCAAGGATTCTGCCGACCATAGCCTGACCCCGCCAAGCACGAAAGCAACCGCAAGAAAGGCCAGCCATGTCCAGCGTGAGTTTCTCCATGTTCCGGCAGCCGCGGCTGCAATCGTGGCAAGCAGCGCGCAGAATGCCGGAAAAGGCATAGAGGACACTGCCATACGATGTGCTGCTGCGATCCCCGCCGCCAAGGCCAGCAGCATCCCAATCAGAAAAGGCTCCTGCACCTGTCCCATTCTCATCAGATACCGCCCCTTCCTATACCGTAATCCTGTCCTTCAGCTTCTCGAATTTCGCGTCCCCGATGCCTTTGATCTTCTTCAGATCTTCCGGTGACTGGAACATCCCTTCCGTGTTGCGATAGTCAATGATCCGCTTTGCCATCGCAGGACCGATACCCGGCAAACTGTCCAGCGTCTTCTCATCCGCAAGGTTGATATTGACGCGCCCCGATGCATCCGTTCCCCTTTCCTGATTCCCTGTCCCCCCTGCGGACATCACGGCATCCACGCTCTTTTCCGGCACGCGCACCTGCTGTCCATCCTTGAGTTTCTGCGCCATATTGATCTGATCCGTTGCTGCCGTCGGCAATACCCCTCCACAGGCATTCACCGCATCCGCAACCCTTGCATTTTCCGGGATATTCACAATTCCCGGCTGATTCACCGCTCCTGTCACATAGACCGTGATCTCCGCGCTGCACTGCTCCGCCGGTCGTTCCGCTGCATCCAGCGAAAGCGCCTCATCCTGGAACCCGTATCCATACATGGCCGCCCCGCCGCCCACGCAGGCAATCAACAGGAGAATCAGCAGCGACTTCTTGTACATCGGCATGAATGGTTCTCTCCTTTCCACTCTCCTTTCTCATTGATTCGCCGATAAAAACAAAAATCCTATCTGTAAGGATACGAAATTTATACTTTTGTCCATTCAGGATGAACTATGTAGACAACGAGAGCACCATACGCCCGATGGGCAACTTCATCGGACGAACTGTAAAAGCAGGATGCGGAAAATGGAAATTTTGATACGGAAATAGCCCCCATGAATCCAGTGTTGACACTGCTGGTTCATGGGGGCTATTTCCGTATCATCGGGCCTTTTTCTGTTCAATACTTTTCATCCTCGAACAAGCGGTACTGATTCGAGCCATGCCGGGCGGCCTCTGCCAGCGCAATCTGTGCCTGCTTGAACATGGCATCGTAATGCTGATGCTTGGAACTCGTGGAAGCGATCCCCACGCTGCATGACACGCCCGCGAGCTTCAGCATCGGCAGGCGCTGGCACAAATCGATCATGCGCTGCGCCCTGCGTTCAATGACATCGATCGTCATATTCCCGCACATGAAAATCACATAGGTATTGTCCTTTACCTGCCCCAAAATATCCTCATTCCGAAAGTCCGCCCTCACGGCCTCTGCCGCACTTCGCACATGGTACACCATGGTCTGCTCCTGCTGCGCATCGCTCATCTTCGGATACCGGATGGACAAGAGGAAGAGAATCCCTTTCTGCCCAGGCTGCATCGCCCGCAGGGCCTGATTGACCTTGAGCTCCAACTGCACCCCTGTGGCCGCTCCGTACATTTCCTGCGCTGACATCGCAGCCCGCTTCTCCTCCATGCCGTCCGCTGCCGCCTCCGGCGGTACGGTCACCAAAACCCCATCCACCTGCTGGCTGAAGCCGATGACCGCATATACCTTCCCTGTATCGCTGGAAAGAGAACGATAGGACATGCGGTAAAGATGCGGCATCGCCGTAAACAGATTGGAATGGCTCTCCAGTTCGCCGCTCCGGCTTTTTTCCATCGCCAGCAGCAATTCCTTTGCCATGACCGAATGTTCCGTTCCCTCCTGCAGAGCCATACGCTCCAGCACGGCACGGAAGGTACGCACCTTTCTGGCGTAGCGCGTGCCGTCCGGCAGCACTTGCCGATAGTAGAACGTATCCTCCTGCAAATCGAAAATGAACAGGGTCACGCCTGTCTTTTCCAGCATCATATCCCATACCGCTGTCATCTCGCCCCAGATGCGATGCCCCGCCTGCTTGCTCAGCGCAGAGTCCAGCGCTACGCCGACGCTGGACGTAATGATGCGGGAAATCGGCTCCGACAGGACATCCACTTGCTGGTTCTCTGCTGCTCTCTCGGTCATCGGCCGTCTCTCCCTTTTTCCGCAAAATATCTTTCTACTTGACCACCAGCACCGGGCAGTCCGACTGCTCGACGATGTACTGGCTCACGCTGCCCAGCAGCACGCCCTTGACCACGCCAAGCCCGCGGCTGCCCATGACGATGAGATCCGCCTTGAGATTCTCCGCCACGTCCAGAATCACCACGGCCGGCGATCCCGTCTCGGAAATCGTCTCCGTCTCGATCCCGCTCGGCACCATCTGCTGCGCACGCTCCAAGATCACATTCCCCGCCTTTGTCACAGCCTCCAGGATGGCATCCGAAAGACACGCGTTGATGGCAAGCTGATTGATATTCGCCACATAGAGGAAATGCAGCTTTGCCTCGCAAGCCTCCGCCAGCGTGATCGCGTGCGTGATCGCACGATCCGAGCCCTCCGAGCCGTCAACCGGCACCAGTATGTCCTTTACCACATTCATCAACCTCCTGTAGAATCATCCGCTACTTCACGATCACGACCGCACAGGGAGCCTCCTCCATGACTTGCTGGCTCACGCTCCCCACGAGGAAGCCCTGCACAACGCCCAAGCCTCTCCCTCCCAGCACAACCATATCCACATCATGCTCCTTGATGAAGGAGAGGATCTGCTTGACCGGGACACCCGTCTCATGATGAAGAACCACGGGCACCGCGCTGGGTATCCGCACATGCGCCCGTTCCAAGGCCGCATCCACTTCCTTGAACGTCGGCCCTGCCACGCTGGCCGGAAGCCAGGAATCCTCCCGGAAATCATCCGTGTCACTGTCAAAATAAGAGACGAACAGGATGTCCAGAGATGCTCCCAAAACCTGTGCAAGGGAAACTGCCACATCCACAACATGATCCGAACTCTCCGTGCCATCCACCGGCACTAGGATACGAGCATGTTCCTTCATCAGCATCCTCCCTTTCCATGTCAGATTCTATACTATACCCTTATTTCGATAATGCAGACAGAAAATCCTTTTTCTTCCATAAATTCTCCGAAAAAACTTTCCATTGACGCTGAAAGCCGAAAATGATAAACTTTCCTATCATATGTATGTTTTCAAGGAGGCCCTTTATGTCAGAAACATTGGAAGAAAAGAATATGACAAATCCATCGCCCGAGGAAGTCGTGCATGCCACGACGATTGCGGACGTTTACCGTGCGGATAAGCAGTTGGCGGGAATCGTGCAGAAGACGAAGCTGATTCCCAGCGATTTTTTCTCGGAGCTTTGCCGGAACGAGGTCTATCTGAAACCGGAAAATCTCCAGCATACAGGCGCCTTCAAACTGCGGGGAGCCTATAACAAGATCAGCCAGCTCACCAAGGAAGAGCGCAAAAAGGGCGTGATCACCGCTTCGGCCGGCAATCACGCCCAAGGTGTGGCGTTCGCTGCGCAGAAACTCGGTGTCAGAGCCGTCATCTGCATGCCTGCCACCACGCCGATCCTCAAGGTCGAAAGCACGCGGGCGCTCGGCGCAGAGGTCGTGCTCCATGGCGACAGCTTCGACGATGCCTACGCCCACAGTCTGGAGCTCCAAAAAAAACACGGCTATGTCTATATCCATCCCTTCAATGACAGGGAAGTCCTCTTGGGGCAGGGAACGACGGCTCTCGAAATCATCAATGAGCTCAAGGATGTGGACGCGATTCTCGTCCCCATCGGCGGCGGCGGATTCGCCAGCGGCGTCGCCCTTGCCACCAAGCTCGTGAGCCCCAATGTCAAGGTCATCGGCGTGGAGCCCGAGAATGCCGCCTGCATGAAGGCCGCGCTGGACGCGGGCAAAATCGTGACCCTTGCCAGCTCCGACACCGTGGCGGACGGCTGCGCCGTCAAGACTGCAGGAGACCTGACCTATGCTTTCTGCAAGGACTATCTGGATGAGATCATCACCGTTTCCGAAATGGAAATCATGAGCGCGCTGCTCTTCCTCATCGAAAAGCACAAGCTCATCGCCGAAGGAGCCGGTGTGCTCTCCCTTGCGGGGCTTTCCAAGCTCCCCTTCAAGCACAAGAAGGTCGTTGCCATCATCAGCGGCGGCAATATCGATATCTCGACCATCTCCGCCCTCATCGACAAGGCGCTCATCGCGCGCGGCCGCGTCTTCTGCTTCGCCGTGCAGCTCCCCGACAAGCCGGGCCAGCTCCTCAACGTCTCCCGCATCCTCACGGAAGAAAACGCTAACGTCATCAAGCTGGACCACAACCAGGCCAAGGTCACCGACAGCTTCAAAAAAGTGGTGCTGGAGGTCACCGTCGAGACCCACAATCAGGAGCACATCGACCGCATCATCGCCGCCTTGAACAAAAACGGCTATGATATCGAAAAGATCTACTGAAAGGACTGACCCAATTGTTGTTTTTGATAGCACTCTCGCCCATTCTGTGGCTGGTAATCGCATTGAGCTTTCTCAAGATGGGCGCTTGGAAAGCCTGCCCCATCGCTCTTGCGATCTCGATCCTTGCTGGCATGTTCGTCCCGCACTTCGATATGACGGCCCTACATGCGGCGATGGCTGTCGCAGAGGGTATCGCGCTTGCGTGCTGGCCGATTCTTCTGGTCATCATCGCGGCCATCTTCACCTACAACCTCTCCCTGCATACCAAGGGCATGGACGTCATCAAGGAAATGCTGACCTCCGTGAGCCATGACAAGCGCGTGCTCATCCTGCTCATCGGCTGGGGGTTCGGCGGCTTCCTGGAGGGCATGGCCGGCTTCGGCACCGCCATCGCGATCCCCGCGGGCATGCTCGCAGGCATCGGCATCAAGCCGGTGCTTGCCGCAGCGGTCTGCCTCATCGCAAACTCCGTGCCCACGGCCTACGGTTCCATCGGCATCCCCCTGATGACCCTCGCAAGCGTCACAGGAACGGATCCCATGCAGCTTGCCACCTACACCTGCCTGCAGCTTGCTCCCCTGACCCTGCTCTGCCCCTTCCTCATGGTCGTCACCGCAGGGCACTCCCTCAATGCGCTCAACGGCATGGTCATCATGTGCCTTGCCGCAGGGCTCGCTTTCCTGGTTCCGGAGCTTGCCGTTGCCATGTTCATGGGGCCGGAGCTTGCCGTTGTCGCGGGCTCCATCGGTGCGATGGCAGCCATCATCGGCTGTGCGAAGCTCTTTCCCGTCCAGCATCCCGACTACGAGCTGCCGCCTCACGATGCAGTGCCCGTGACGCTGAAAAAAGGGCTGGTGGCATGCCTGCCCTTCATCCTCATCTTCGTTTTCCTGCTGCTCACCAGCAAGCTGGTGCCTGCCATCCATGATCCGCTGCACCTGATCAAGACCTCGGTGCTCATCTACAGCGGGGAGGGCGGCACTCCGTACACCTTCACCTGGATCGCTACGCCCGGCGTGCTGATCCTGCTTGCCGCTTTCATCGGCGGCAGGCGTGGAGACCTCAAAGCCGTTATAATCGTGCATGCTGCGACGGCCGATCTCCCTGAGGATCAGGAAGGTGCCCGCAAAGGCGATCATGAGCGCCAGAAGGATCGAGGCGGCGATGATCAGGACCTTCTTCCATGTCGCAAGGTGTTTGAACTTGTGATGGTGACGACGTCTTTTTCTATGCTTTTTATATCCCTTTCTTGAGGTGAAGATATAACCCTCGTCCGC
>CALGGN010000035.1 GCA_937915915.1 uncultured Selenomonas sp.
AATTATGGCGAGGATCTAGCGGTGAAATAAATTATGAATATAATAGGAATAATAAAGAATCCCATCCCGCAGCATATATTCCACAATATAATCCTTCATGGATTCCGCATCCGCTCCATGCTTTACAAACATGGAAAAACCGTCCCTTGTTTCATGGATCGTGCCCGGGCAGATATAGTAGACACCTGTTCCATCCGATCCGATTCCCACCATGATCCTTTGATCGGTCAGCCCTGCCGCATCATAGAAACGACTGTCAAAGCCGGAAAGATACCCGTAAAACGGCTTCCCGAAAGCAAGGTAATAGGCCATTTCAGCGATTGCCTTGCGCTCGGCATTCATCCCCCGATTGTTGTTTGCGTCAACATAGATCCAGCCGGAATTATCCTCCGGGGAGTACAATAACCTGCGCTCATCCTGCTCAAAGGAATATTCAAAATCCATGAGCCTCGTACTGCCAATCTCCCGGTTCCCCTGCAGCACATCTCCGACAAATGCCACTTCCACCGCGATTTCATACCAGGAAGGAGCCGCATGCCTCACAATCCGCAGGCTGTCCCGGACAATATAGTCACCGGACCAGTCATTTCCCCAGACAAACACATAATTCGGATTGCCTCCCAGATGCAAGGGGAACTCCCTTGCTTCAGCATTCTCCCGATCCGCATCTGCCGCAAATGCAGCGCAAAAAGTCAGCAGCAGCACGCAAAACACCGTGACTGCCACGCTGCTTCTCAATCTTGACATAATGCTACTCTCCTCTTGCCTGTCATCATTCGATATGCGTCGGATGGGAGCCCGACAAACCGCCGGTTAGGGCGTGTTGATTAAATGAGCTTAGTCCAGATTTGTGGGGATTGGCTGTCCATGCAAGGCGACAAACCGCAGGCATAGTGGTGCTATGCTGAGGATTTGTCAACGCAGCAGGGGCAGTCAAGACCCGCGAAGATGGGCTGAGTGAATTAATCAACACGCCCTAGGCTCTGTTCAGAAATAAATATTTCTTTACAGATCCTTATCGGTCACTGCAGCGGGATCAAACAGAATTGCCTCCTCAGGAGGAATCGGGCGGCTGAAATAATAGCCCTGAATGATATCCACATGATAGTCCCTGAGCTTCTCGAACTGCACCATGTGCTCCACGCCCTCGACCACAATCGTCATATTCAGCGAATGGATGAGCTTCACCAGATTCTGCATGAATTCTCCCATCTCATCCTGCAGATAGGTATCCATCAGCGACTTGTCTATCTTCACCACATCCACAGGCAGGTAAGTGAGATAACTCAACGAGGAATATCCCGTGCCGAAATCATCCAATGCCATCTTGACACCGTTTGCTGCCAGAGCAAGGAAGAGCTCATGCGCCTGCTTGTTATTGCCGATGAACAGGCTCTCCGTCACCTCGATCTCAACGAACTCCGACGGGATATCATATTCCTTCATGAGCCCTGCCAGATATTCCGCATAATGCGTATCCGAAAGCTGGCCGCAGGAATAGTTGATCGCAACTTGATGGAGTTTGTGCCCCGCAGCCCTCCAGAGCGCAAGCTGCTGAATGACCTTCTTGGTCACGATACGCCCGACTTCGATGATCAGCCCCGAATTCTCCGCCACCGGAATAAACTCGCTGGGATAAATCTTGATCTCATCCGGCATGCGCACCAGCGCCTCAAATCCATGCAGCTTCTTGGTCGCGGCATTCACCTGCGGCTGGTAAAGAATGCGGAAATCCTCTCTCTCGATCGCGCCCCGCAGGAGCTCCTCGATCTCATTCGCTCTCTGCTGGCTCTTCTTCGATTCCGACTGATAAAAGACATAGCGGCTCTTCCCTAAATGCTTCGCATCCACCAAGGCAATATCCGCATTGCCGAACATCAGGTCTGCGGAATTCACCTGCTCATCATTGGAATGGATGATGCCGATGCTTGCCGCGACAGGAATGGCCTGCTCTTCATAATTCACGGGCATGTGGAAGATATCCAGCACCTGATTGAGCTTCGGCATATCATCCTCTCGCAGGATGCCGGGCAGGAGCAGGATGAACTCATCGCCGCCGATGCGTGCCGCATAGGAACCGGGATATTTGCGAAGGAACCGTTCGCGGATCCGCTTCGCAAGTTCCATCAATATCTCATTGCCGATCAAATGACTGTAAAAATCGTTGATTTTCTTGAAATTGTCCAGATCTACCAGCAATGCCGTGAACTCCACATGGCGCTCCAGACGCCGATCGATTTCCGCCTCCGCCGACTGCCGGTTCGGAAGATTGGTCAGCGCATCATGCGTAGACTGATAGTCCAGCAGTTCCACCATTTCCTTCAGCTTGTCACTGAGATGGAACATCTTGCGATAGCCGCGATAGATCAGCAGCAAGAGCACCAGCAGAACGGCCATGATCCCCATCATGGGGATCAGCACCACGCGATTCTCCTGCCAGAAACTGGTATCAGGGTGCAGAAGCTCTGCCCCCTCGGGCAGCAAATCCTCAGAGATGCCGAACTTCTTCATGACAGCATAGTCAAACACGTATTCGGCTTTCCCCTCCCGTTCCAGCGGGATCTCCGATATATTTCTGCCATCCAGCACATCCACGACCGTTTGCGCAGCAACGCGCCCGCTCTCGCGATAATCCACGCTTTTGCCGCCCAGAATGCCCTCGCCGATGCCGCCTAGGGACTGCCGGAACACAGGCACCTGGACATTCTGCACGATGAGCTCTGTCGATTCCGGGATGGAATAGCTTCTTCCCTCGGAATCGGTAAATGCTTCCAGATAGAAAATGATGCTGTCCTTCGTGATTTCACGGAGACGCTCCTGCAGTTCCGCGCGCGTCATGCTGGATGTATTCAGAAAAATGAATTCCAGCTTCGGATATTTCGGAACGAGTTTCTGGAAATCCGCATAGTCGCCCAAACCCGTGCTGGTCTCATCATAGATGACAACAACCCGCTCCGTTCCCTTCCACATCCGCAGGCCCGATGCCAGCGTGTCGTCCATGTAGTACTTTTCCAACGCGCCTGTGATGAAAGGATTCTCGGCGGCCAGCTCCGCATGCTCGCGATCATTGATGCACATGAAGACCATGGGAAGCCCCGCGAAGAGATCCTGCTGATGCTCCTCCGCGAAGGTCAAGGCCGCATCATCGCCCAATACGACAGCATCATAGGGAAGATGGTGCTCCATCTTGTAACGCAGTGTTTCGTAGAAAAGCTGCCTGTTCTCCTCAGTATCATAGTTTTTCGTATCCATATAAGCGATGTCCATGATGACATCATTGTCGCGAAAAACCTCCTGCAGCCCCTGCCGCTGTGGGACAACCGTATCAAAGGTGTCATGATAGGAGCTGATGAACAGCACCCGCCGGTCTGCGGTATGCGTCTGCACATGCGCATGGGGCTTCTGCTTTCCTAATTCATTCGCCGCTTGCCAAGACTGGAAACAGAAAAAGAGCAGCAGAATCACGGCAATTGCCGCAAAAGCAATCGCAAATGGCATATGAAATTTTCCAAATTTCGTCTGCATGCCGAACTCCCCTTGTGCTGAATATCAAACCTATTATACAGCCTATTCTTATGATTATTCCACATTTTCCCTCAGAATCCTTCTATCTCTTATGAAAAATGTTTCCACTTATTGCAACGCTTCCTGCAAGACCTCCATATTCTTTCTCATCGCATGGATATAGGCATCCTTTGCCTGCTCGTTCGCCTCTCCCGTCACCACGGGATCCAGCTGGTAGAGCTTCGCCCCGGTCTCCCGTGCGATGGTCTCCGCCGCGGCAGGCGAATACTGCGGCTCGGCAAAAAGCGCCCTATGGGGGAGCGCATGGATTGTTGCAATGGTCTCCTCCAGTTCCCGCGGCGTCGGCTCCGTCCCCGGCTCACGCTCGATGACGGCCACGATATTCAGCTGGAACTCCTTTGCAAAATAAGGAAACGCCTCGTGGAAGGTCACAATGTCCTTGTTCGGAAGCCAATCCAATCCTGCATGCATATCCGCCCGCAGTTTATCCAGCTTCATCACATAGTCCAGCGCATTTTTCTTGTATGCCTGCTCATGGGCAGGATCCGCCTCGCAGAGCTGGGACGTGATTGCCTTCACTTGGGCAATCGCATAGGTCACGCTCATCCAGACATGCGGATTGGGCTCATCTCCGTCCATGAGCAAATTGATGGCATCGGTCTTGGATGCGTCAATGACCTTCAAATCCTTCTGCGCGCCCGTGACCTTCTCCATGAAGCTCTCCATGCCGCTTCCATTGATCACAAAAGCATCCGCAGACTCCAACGCCTTCATATCCTCCGGCGTCAGCTGGTAGTCATGCAGGCATCCCGTCTGCGGCTTCGTCATATTGACGACCTCGACCCCATCAATGCCGCCCGCAATATTGATCACATCAATGTACATCGGATAGAACGACGTCACAATCCGGAACGTCCCATCATCCTTTAAAGCGGCTTTCCCGCCGTTTGCACCGCACCCGGCCAGACAGACAGACAGCACGGCAATCAGCAGAATCGATACGAACCTCTTCACAACTACCCCTCCACCTCAGGATCTCTAGCCTTTTCTCACGGCGCAGTTGATTTCTCCGCCAAATCCGGCCGCAGCTTCGCTGCCCCTCTCAGGTACACATGCCGGATCTCTTTCTGCTGCTTCTCCGTATCCACCAGCATCAGCACCCGGATGCACTTCGCCAGGCTCCCCGCCACTGCCACCTGCCGCGCGTCAAACAGCGGCACCGTATCAAATCCTCGAAGCCTGCGCAATCCCGCCGTCGGGAACGCCGCATCCAGATCCTCGGTCATGCTGAAGATTACCGCCCCGATATCCTCCGTCGCTATCCCATTGTCGCGCAGCATCCTCTCCACCATCTCGCATGCCGCATCCCAAATTTCCTGTTTTCCATTCCTGTCCACAGTAATCGCGCCTCGTACACCGCGCATCCCCATGCTCCTATCGCCTCCGGTTGATATCCCAAATCAGTTTCAAGCTCAAAACCAAAGCCGCCATATACCCCAGAAATCCCAAAAAAGGAATCTCCATGATCTTCGGCGTCATATTGGTCGTGCAGATCGTACTGGAACCCAAAAGCAAAGCAGCGCAAAGCACCGCAATGATGACACGGTTGATCATTTGGTTCAGCTGCCGCAAAGGCTCTTCCGACCCCGTCACATCCAGGTTCACCTTTGTCTGCCCGCTCATCGTCATTTTGATGATATCCGATATCTGCTCGGGAAGCTGCATGGATTTCCGGAGCAGCAGATACCCCTCCCGCTTCGCCCTGTCCAACTCATCCCGCCAGTGGAAATTCCGCTTGAAATCAAAGGAAAGGCTCTTCGCGAAAATCTCCACAAAGCTGACCTTCGGACAGCACATGCGCATGACGCCTTCCACGGTCAAGACCCCACGGGCGAACATGCTGAGCCCCTGAGGGCATGCGATATGATGCACCCGCAGAATATTCATGATCTGATGCGTGAGCACCCCCATGCGGAGCGACGAGAAATCCAGGCTGCTGTACTGCTCCATCAGCGTGTCGATATCCTGATAAAGCGCCGTATGGTTGATCTTCCCCTTCGGAATGCCAAGGGCAAGCACTGCCGCCTTCATCTCAAAGGTATCATGGTTCGCAAGCGCGATCACAGCCTTCCGGATTGCCGTACGGTCACGATTGGACAACCTTCCCATCATGCCGAGATCCAGCCATACGATGCGCCCGTTGCGGATCCAGATATTTCCCGGATGAGGGTCCGCATGAAAATACCCGTCCTCGATGATCTGCTTTACATAATTCTCGCCCAACCGCGTGCCGATGCGGACCTCATCCAGTCCCCCGGCACGAAGCTCCTTGAAATGATCGATGGGAATCCCGTCGATGTATTCCATGACCAGAATATGCTGCGTCGTGAGGTTATGATAGACTTCCGGACAGGAAACATAGTCCACATCACGGTTCAGGTGGCGAAACTCCTCGATATGATCCGCTTCGATGAGGAAATCCATTTCCTGCTTCGCTATCGTCCACATCTCATCCAGCACCATGCCGAAATCCACCACATCCTGGGAACGGCTCAGCACCCTCACCAGCGTTGCCGCCCGTTTCAGAAGCACAATATCCTTCGACATGATCTCGTAAATGCCGGGACGCTGCACTTTCACGACGACCTTGTCGCCCGATACCAGTTCCGCACGATGTACCTGCGCTATAGAAGCAGAGCCAAGCGCCTCGCTGTCGATGAAGGAAAACACCTTGTCCCAGCGACGGTTGTACTCCTGCTCGATGACCTGCAGGATGATCTCGAAGGGCAGCGGCTTCGCCTCCGTCTGGAGCTTCATCAGCTCCTCGCAGTATTCCTGGGGCAAAAAATCGGGACGCATGCTCATGACCTGCCCCAGCTTCACAAAAGTCGGCCCCAGATCCTCCAATATCTGACGCAGCTTCACCGGTGTCATGCCGCGCATCACCTCGCGCGTGCGCAGCACGTTCACGGCCTCGTTCGCGGTCATGCCGAAGCTGTCGTCGTTGGCGCTGCCGGTGGCTTGGAACACGGCCTCCGCGTAGTCGAGGTATATCTCGCCGAGGCGGAAGATTATCCATGTGTGGCGGCGCGAAGTCTGGTTGTCGGCCGTGGTTACGCAGGAGCCGTCAACGTACTTCCTCAGGTAGTAGCCCGTGGGGGTGGCGCCGTACTTGGGAGCGGCGTTGAATCCGCCCGTGAAGGTCTCGATTTCCTTCTTCTGCGCGCCGTTGGTGGGCCAGGAGTCGCCGTTCTTCACCACGGTGAGGGCGAAGCGCGGGTCGAGGCCTTCATAGGGATCCACGGTGCTCAGGTCGATGCTGCCGGGATAGCGCTGTGCGAAGGTCTCGCCGTTGTCCTGGAATTCATACTGGTCCACCAGGCTCTGGGTGGGGCAGTTGCCCGAGGAACCGTTCTCCACGCCTATGGGGTAGTTGGCCATCTCGAAGGAGTTGCTCTCGCCGCGCCCGAGGCCGAAGATGAGTTCGGTGTTGAAGAACGCGTCGTGGCCCCACAGGGAGCCGTAGCTGCTGAGCTTCAGGCCCCAGGAGGAGGCGTTGTCGAGGATGTACTTGCAAGCCTCCGCGGCGGCGGCCCACTTGGCCTTGTCCCCGCTGGGGTTGTGCAGGGGGGAAGCGGCGTAAAGCAGGGTGCGCGCCTTGAGGGCGTATGCAGCAACGCGGGTGGCGCGTCCCACTTCGGAGCCCACCTCGGTGGCGTAGGTCACCGGCAGATAGGGGGCGATCTCGTCTATTTCATCGACGATGAAATCGACTATCTTGTCGGCGGACGTGCGGGTGATGCTGTTGGCCTGGGCGTTGGTGAGCGTCGCGGTCACGAGGGGCACGTCGCCGTAGGTCTTGAACAACTCGAAGTAGAAGTATGCGCGGAGGAAGCGGAGTTCGTACGGGAACAGCTCCATCTGGGCGATCCAGTTGCCGTAGTCGCTGTTGTACTGCCAGTCGGAGATGTCCGTCTGGTCGATCTTCTCCAGGTACATGTTCGCGTCGGCGATGGCCCTGTAGGATTTCGTCCAGGTGTTGGAATAGGGATTGGCCGCACTCCAGCCGCCGTTGGTGTAGTTGTTCACCGCGCCGATCTCGAGGGCGTACTGCGCCTCGTCGGTCGCGCCGGCCAGGAAGTACGCGCTGTTGGATTCGAACTCGTTGCTGTAAACCTGTGCATATACGTCATACACCATGTTCTTGATGCCGTTCGAGTAATATTCGTAGGTCCATGCCTCGTCACGCGTGGTTTCCTCGGTATAGTTGAGGTCTGCGCACGCGGCCATGGAGAGGCAGGCGAGGAGTGTCAGAATTATTTTGTCTGTTTTCATGGTTCAATCTTTTTAGAATGTTACAGAAAGACCTACATTGACGCCCTTGAGCACGGGATAGCCTGTTCCCAGGTTCTCCGCGTCCATCGCGGCGATGTTGTCGAACGACAGCAGGTTCTGTCCCTGCACGTAAAGCTTGGCGCCGGCCACCTTCATGGCGTTCACGAGGGAAGCGGGGAGCTTGTAATAGACTTCGCAGTCGCGCAGCTTGAACCAGCAGACGTTGCGGTACCATATGGTGGAGTTCTGGGCGTTGTTGGCCACGTTCTCGGTGGAGAGACGGGGATAGAGCGCATTCGCTCCGGCTATGTCGAAGCAGTTGTTGTAGTACTCCGTGGAAAGGTTGCGGTTGTCGGAGAGGGCTCCCCAGACGCCATCGACGTAGCGGAGGTTCTTTATCTGGTCCCCTGCCGCCTGGAGGGTGGCGTGGATGCCGAAGCCCTTGTATTCCAGGCCCATGTTGAACGCCAGGTTGACAGCCGGGAAGGAGTTGCCGTAATCCATCGCGACGAAGTCGTTCTCGTTGATCACGCCGTCTCCGTTGACGTCCTTGTACTTGATGTCGCCGACCTTCACCTGTCCGAATTCCTGGGTGGGGCTGTTGTCTATTTCAGCCTGGTTCCTGAAGAACCCGAGGGCGACGAGACCGCGCTCGGCGTCGGCCGGAGTGCCGATGACGGAGAGGTTGGGATAAGCCGGGGTCTCGATCCATTCGAGGATGCGGTTCCTGGCCGCGGTGAAGTTCTCGCCGAAGTCCAGGGTGAGACCGTTGCTGAAGGTCTTGTAATAGCGCATGCCCATTTCCACTCCATAGCTCTCGACGCGTCCCTTGTCATCGTAGGAGGACTGGATGCCCACCACGTCGGAATTCAGGGACGAGGCGCTGACAAGGATGTTTGTCCTCTGCTGATAGAACATGTCGAAGGTTACGTCAACTGCGTCCGCAATCCTGAGGTCGGTGCCGAGGTTGGCCTTGTAGGCCGTCTCCTGACGGAAGTCGCTGGTCGGGAACTGGGTGAGGAACGCGCCCCAGGAGCTGTTGAAGTTCTGGCCGTACCAGAACTGGCCGTGGGAATTGTTCCAGGCGGCGAGCCAGAGCCCGGCGGCCGGCACGTAGTCGGTGTGCTGTATGCCCCCGGACAGGCGGAGCTTGCCGTAGTTTACCAGGCCCGACGACGGATTGTTGGCGTAAATCCAGCCGAGACCGAAGGTGGGCGAGAAGGCCCACTTGGCGGGATAGCTGCGGTTGGAGCCGTTGGCTGCGAGCACGAGGTCGGCAATGAACTTGTCGGCGTGGTCGTAATGAGTGGCAAGATGCCAGTTGGCGCGGTTCCAGGTGTTGCTGCGGTTGTCGCGGACCTCGTTCTTCATGTTGTATCCTGCGTTGAAGGAGAGGTTGTCCCCGTTGCCGAAGGTCGTGGCGTATTTGAAGCCGGCCTTTGCGGTGGCTATGCGCCACTGGCTGTCAACCCAGTAGTTGAAGACGAGCTTGTCCTCGACGGTGCCCATGACGGCTTCCTGCATCGTGTTGTTGGCGTCGTAGTAGTTCCAGCCGTACTGGTAGCCCATGGAGCGCCTCTCGACGATGTTGGATGCGTTGTCGTAGGATGCCCCGGCATAGAACTGGAGCCCGTCAAGGATGAAGTCGAGATCCTGCTCAAGCGTCATGTCGGCCCATATCTGGCGCTGGTGCGTCTTGCTGAAGCCGGTCCCCTCGGCCTTCGCCAGGAGGTTGAAGTCCCCGTAAGTCTGGCTGCCGCCCCATACGCCTCCGGCGGTCTTGATGGGGAACGCCAGCGCGGGCACTTTGTAAAGGTGCCACCACGCATCGTTGGAGGAAATGTTGGGCACTCCGTTGGTCTCCATGAAGATGGCGAGGACGCTGGTCTTCACCCTGGTGGTCTTGGAAACCTGGAAGTCCACGTTGGCCCGGATGTTGGCCTTGGAGTACTTCAGCTGCGAGTTCCAGTCGCCCTGGTCGGGGTTCTTGTAGAGCCCGCGCGCGTCGGTGTAGTCGAGCTGCGAATAGTACTGCACGTTGTCGGAGCCGCCGTACATCGATACGAAGGCGTTGGATTCGCTTGCAGTGTTGCGGAACACTTCGTTCTTCCAATCGACGTCGGGATAGACGTACGGGTCGCTCCCGTCCAGGAACTTCTGCAGTTCGGCGGAGGTGTAGGCGGCGGTGGAGCCGTCGTTCCTGCGCGCGATGTTGAGCGCGTTCGCGTAGTCGTAGGCGCTGACCATCTGGGCCGATTCGGGGTCGAACTGGAACTTGTGGGACGTTCCGGCCTTCACGTTGAAGCCGCTGCCGGCCTTTCCGCGCTTGGTCTTCACGAGCAGGGCGCCGTTGATGCCTTCATGCCCGTAGAGGGCGACGGCGGCCGCGTCCTTGAGTACGGTCACGCTCTCCACTTCTTCCACGGAGAGTCGGTCGATCGGGCGCTCCAGGCCGTCCACCAGTATAAGGATGTCCTTCTCGCCGGTGGTCTGTATGCCGCGGATGTTGAAGGATGCTCCGGTGCCTTCCTCGCCCTTGAAGCCGGTGTTCTGCACGGCGGTGAGGCCCAGCAGCTTGCCGTATAGGGCGTCTGCGAGGCTTATGGCCGA
>CALGGN010000036.1 GCA_937915915.1 uncultured Selenomonas sp.
CCTGCAGGGGCTGTTCAAATCGGCGGCGATAGCCTTGAGGCCAAGCCGCTGCGCCTCCAGGGGAATGGTGCCGCCTCCGGCGAAAGGATCGAAAACAGGTGGCGGGTTGCCGCCCGTAGATTTTTTGATTTCCTCGTAAGCCTGAGCGAAAAGCTCCTTGTCGGTGCTGTTCTCCCAAATTACCAATTTTTCAATGAGCCGAAACAGCCGCTGACGTTCTGCATCTTGTGCTTCTTTCGTGGGAAATTCCTCTGGGTGAGAGGACGGGTCATCCACAAGGGAGGAAAAAAGTACCGCACGTGCCGTAGCCAAGGGGCGACGCGCCCACCAAAGATGAAGCGTTGAAGGATGCCCGTGGCGGATGGATTTTTCACGCGCTGAGGCAGCGTTGATGGCATCGAGGGGGAGTGCTACTTCGATTAGTTTTTTGTGCATGTTTTATTCAGCCTTTCAGCATCATATCGTTTTACTTAATCAACAAAGAAAGAACTTTGGGACGTGCACCTTTTTCATATCGATACCCCAAAGCATGGCGAATAATTTCTGGCAGATAATATTTGTTCCCGTCTTTCTTTAGGAAGCCTGCGTCCTCTAATTTTTTTCTCTCTGAAAGTTCAAGAGGATTATTCTCTTCTGTGAGTGGCAATGTTTTTGTTTCGTGCTTTTGCAGTTTTTCGAAAATCGGTTTCAATACATGGTATTCTTGTTCTATTTCTTCTATTTTATCTTTAGAACATTCAATTACCGCATCACGTACATCTTGCGGCATAATATAACGATCATTGTAGGAAATCTTTTTTTCCGTATCTTTGTTTTTTGTCGCATACATCAAAAAGCGAATAATATCCCTTGCTTGCAATTGTCCGTTAAAATCAGATAATGCCGCAAGTATCCAGCGGGATGTATAAGCTTCGTTCGAGGTCTTCTTTCCAAGTTTCAATCCCCAAAGGCGAGTTAAATGTTCCTCAATAGAAGTGCGTGCTGCCGTTACGACATTCACATTACCTGCAAGAAAATCAGGAGCTGCTTGATCGACTAGCCAAAGAGCTAACCGCAGAGCTTCTTCTTGTGACCACTTCAATGAGTAGCGTTCATACATATTCTTAAATTGGGCGAAATTAACTGATATAGCGTCTTGTGCCATATCATAGCGTAAGAATATAATGATTCCGATATACGGGTATTGGACTACTAATTGATTGATTATATCCTTGCACAAAGAAGAAATAGCCAGCTTTTCGGAATCATCGGTTCCAACATTTTTGAATACTTCCTCCAATCCATCAAAAAGGAGAATAATCTTCTTATTATCTTTTTTTAAGGATTGATTTACCTCTTGCAATGTAGAAAATTTGGGATTGATTGCTTTGGCTAAAAATTCTTCCCAAAATTTTTCCCATTGTGATTCTTTCAATGTGGGGTGCTCATCTTTATATTGTTTCAACTTCTTAACATTTTTCACAAATGTTGTTGAATCAATATTAACCGAGGGAATTTGCGAATTGCAATTGGTGATACAATCTTGCAGATGTTGTTTTAGAGCTTCCAGTGATTGCGATGTCAAGACAGGCAAAAAATATGCCGCTTCATTAGATAATGTAGTGTTTGCTTGGATTTTATTGCAAAAGTTATCCCACCTTTTTTCTTGAATCATTTGTTTGTACAAAAATGTCTTTCCTGCCCCTTTTGCTCCCATGATAATTGTTTGAGGGATAGTATCAACATATTTTTGTAACAAAAACTGCAATGGCTTTGTCATAAGAACTTTAAATTCACTATCATTCTCCGCAGTAATTTGCGATTTTGCCAAATTATAAATATACAGTAATGCATCCTGTCGCTTTTTTCCATTTATCGCAGAAATATTTTCATCGTCATATCTCACCTTTATCAAATCTTTAATAATATTAAACATGATTCGGTCAGACAATAATTGGAAAATCTGCTTTAAAGATGACAAATGTATCAATTCACTAGCAAAAGGTAGTTGGATTAAAAAATTGTCAACAAATGCGTTGTTATCATCTATATCCTCTTTATAATAACTGTTCTTTAAACGGTCTATAATATATTCCAGCTCAGATGACTTATCCAGATTACTCATTATCATGTTTAAAAAAATTTCAGGCAAAACAGTATCTTGATTCATTTCCAATCCACGATTCAAATAGTTCAGCAACAATTCTGTTCCCTTTACGGATTGCTCAGAGGTAGAAGTAACCAAATATTTTTTGACACGAGGATCAAATAACAATGTGGATGAATAATCGCTTAATCCTGCACGCAAATCGACCAGAACCGCAGAGGCACCAAGCTTCTGCCCAAGCTGCGATAAAGTATCAGTTAGTGCATAACGCTTTCCTTTGGTGTTGACTATTGTATTAGGCGTAGCATACATATCCAGCAATTGTTCAGCATAACGATATGTTGGCAGAAATTTTTGTTTTATAATTTGTTTATCTGTCATCACCTCAATATTGGAACCATATAATTTTGTTGCTGCCAATGTAACAACCTTTTCAGTATTTTCCGCATCCTGCAAGATGTCAAGCAAATCAAGATAACTGAAGCAATCCTCTCCCATGTTCTCTTGGTTCAGCCATGTCAAGCCCGGAGCCTCTATATCAGCATCGACAATTAGTAAACATTGCTTCTTATTTTCAAAACACTCCGACCATGCTCTTGCGAAGGCCAACAACGAAAGCGTTCGTCCTACACCACCTTTATAAGAATGAAACGCGATAACAGGACAAGGCAATGGAGTTAGTTTTTCGGTAGGATAAGAAGATTTTCTATAAAGGATGTCCCTGAAGATTGGTGTAATTGGATGGTCATCAATTATATCATTTTCCTCAATGATTACTGATAATGCTACATCTCCCAAATCGAGGTGAATTTTCCACCCTTCAGAGGACACTCGAAATCTTGTTGGCAATAATTTATTCAAGCATTGTTCAATCTTTTTTTCTTCTGTTATTGCATTTTTATATAAAAAAACTGTATCTGGATATACTTCGATTCCATTCAAAAGATCTTTCCATTTGTCTGATTCACTATACAAAAAACGTTCCACATCTTTCCATGAATAGAGTTTCATTGTTTAGCCCACCTCTCTTCATAAATCCATTGTGCTACGCTCCGAAGGTTTTCATCGTATTGTTTTCTTATTTCATTATATTTTTCCGATTTAACTTCAATACAATATCTCCGCATTTGATGGTATTCTGTCAAAGATACATCTTCATCGTGCTTCGTTTTGATTTTCTGAAATGAAAATCGATTCTGATGTAGCTCCTTCAACAAGTTAATCAAATCATGTGACTTCAAAATATTACTTATAGATTGATTGGCATCTTTTGTTTTATAAAGCTTTAGTTTGCGCATAAGTAAAAATTTCAACCCGCATTCCACACAATAAAAAAGTATAATGCTTTGGCTTTCAAGATGTCCGCTACTATTCCAAGCGCAATATGCTTTATAATGCTTTTCAAAAGCTCGTGAATAGTCATGTCTATCAGCGCGAAGAGCCATAATGTAACTCCTTTCTTATCTCTTCAATACGATTATCCCTTGTTGCAAAATATCATCAATCTTATACGTTACGCTCACCGCTCCAAAATCCGGTGAACTTGTGAATGGCTTTTTCAAATAAACTGTTCTTGTTGCATCGCCATCCACCATTACGATTGCCAAGATAAACTCGTTCGGCTTATTGAGCGCCGTCAAAATCTCATTCTTGCTGACCGTCACCGTATCGGCATCGGCTCTCCGGCCTTTGACTTCGATAAACCGCAGGCAATTGCCATCTTTACGCAAGTTTTCCGGCACCAGGGATTCTATGTCATAGCCGCATTTTTCCGCGCTTACATCCTTTGGCTCATATCCTAATTCCCGTTCAATATTGCTCACCGTTTGCATGGCAATTTTTTCTATTGTATGGCGGCTTTGGGTATCGGCATTTGTTTCCATATTCTCATTTTGCCCAAACCATCCCTTAGGAACAATGAGCGCACCACCCACAACTACGGGAGGCATAGCAGTTATTTTTCGCTCTTGGGCAATCTCGGAGAGTCGTTTTTCGAGCCTCGCAGCCAGTTCCTCGGCTCTTCGTGCGGCTTGGTCGGCATTCAGCTTGGCATTGCGTTTGCCGAGGCTTTCTTTCTCTCGTAGTTCATTGGCCCGAAAATCCCAATACTGAATCTCACTGGTCAGACGCTCCTTTACGGCACTTTCCATCTTATCCAGCAAAACTTTTTTACGGTCACGGACTTCGTTTAAATGATTGGGAATAATATTTTGTATGGCAAAACTTATGGCAATATCTTCCACATCATCTTTCAGCCATGATTCCTGTTGCAGAGCCGACAATACACGATTACGCTCATCGTTATTCGGAGCGCGATAATCTAAATAGGGAGCAAAGCCTGCCGATACAGCATCACCGTTCTTTTTGATTTCCACAAAATGAACACGCTTAGAAATCACCCTCCGCTGACCTGTCCCTGCAATAATTTGCCCGTCTTGGATACTGTTCTCGATGTAAAAGAGAATCCTAAACACAATCATGCTGGTATTTACCGATATGAGTTAATTTCAGGCTGAGTCCTGTAC
>CALGGN010000037.1 GCA_937915915.1 uncultured Selenomonas sp.
GGGAATCGCTTGCTTCTCGTAGAGCCATTCGGCAAGCGCGGCAAAATACCGCGTCGGCCAGCGCTTATTGGGCCAGTTCGCGCCCACGGCGAATACGATATAGGGATTTTCCATGCGCGCACCCACTTCGCTCATGATATGGCGCGCGCTTTCCTGCTCCCGCTCCGGCACTTCCACGGGGAAGACGACCTTTTCCACACGGCAGCCAAGCTCCCGCGCAACATCCAGATACCGCTCCACGATATGCCCGCCGGCATGGGGCCCGATCACGGGCTTTGACACCCTGCCGCTCAGCTCCCGCATATTGCAGGTGCCAAGCTTGACGGGAGCTTTCGCCATGCGCGCAATCGCCGCCGATTTGAAGAGCCCCTGCAGATCCAGCACCGCATCGTAAGCGTCCTGCTTCAGGAGCCTGCGGAACGGGCGGAAATTGTGCAGGAAACCGCCAAACGTCTTGAATTCTTTCTTGTGAAATGTGATGATTCTATCCACGCAGGGATTCATAGCCACCAAATCATAAGCGGGAGGCTCCACCACCCATGTCACCTTTGCCTCCGGAAAGGTCTCCTTGATGGCATAGCTCACCGGCAAAGCATGAATGACATCGCCGATGGCGCTGAGTTTCACGATCAGCACATTCCTCATCTTGACTCACCCTTGATTTTCTCAATCACATTCGTCGTCGAACGCCCCGCCACCAAAGCAATGAACTCCACCCTGCCGCCATAGCTCTGTACGATTTTCGCCTCCGGAAGGGTGTCCAAGGTGTAATCGCCGCCCTTCACGTAGATGTCCGGCCGGACCTTCCCGATCACCTGCTCCGCCGTCGGTTCATCAAAGAGCACCACATAGTCCACCGCCTTCAGCGCGTCTGCCACCTCCGCTCGGTCCTCCTCCGAATTGATGGGACGTGCCGGCCCCTTGATGCGGCGCACGGAGGCATCCGTATTCAGCCCCAGCACCAGGCAATCCCCCAAGGCCCTTGCCGCCGCCAGATAGCGCACATGCCCCGCATGCAGGATATCGAAGCAGCCATTGGTGAATACGATCTTCTTTCCGCCCCTGCGAAGCATCTCGCAAAAAAAAGCAATATCCTCCCCAGCTACCAACATGATGTTCAGACCTCGCAATCCCTCATAAAAACAGTTTTTCGCCACACGCCCATTGCTCTTGGACCGGACATTTCACATCGCCAGTGTCCTTCGCAATTCTGCCGCGCTGACCGTGCTGGTTCCCAGCTTTCTGACCGCGATGCCTGCCGCGTAATTGGATAGCTCCGTTGCGATCCTCGGCGGGGCGCCTGCCGCTAATGCCAAAACCGCCGCTGACACACAGGTGTCGCCGGCCCCCGAAACATCAAAGACCTCGCTGCGATCCGTGACGGGAACATGATGCACCGTTCCGCCCCTCTCAAAGAGACTCATGCCCTGCTCGCCCCGTGTCACCAAAACGCCATCCGCATCCATCTCCCGCAAAAGTTCCTTTCCGGCAAGCTCCAGCGCTGCCTCGTCGGGCAAGTCCCGCCCAAGCGCCGTTGCCAGCTCGGAATCGTTCTGCTTCACAAAGCCGATGCCGCGGAATCGGCGGATATCATAGCGGGAATCCACAAAGCTCGGTATGCCGCATCTCCTCGCGTATGCAATGAGATGCTCCTTGATCGGCTCCGTGATCGTTCCCGCTCCGTAATCGCTCAGTACAATGCCCTGCATTTGCGGCAGGATGGACTCGATGTAGGAAAGCAGGGCTGCTTCCATCTCCTGCGAGACCGGTTCCTTGCTTTCCTTGTCGATGCGGACGATCTGCTGGCTCACCGTGGCCCTGCCGCCCGCAATCACGCGAGTTTTGGAAATGGTAGGGCGCCCCCTGTCCGGAAGCAGCCCTTCGATATGCGCACGGTTGCCCGTCAGAATGGAACGAAGGCCCTGCGCTCCGCTGTCATCTCCCAAAAGCCCCACGGCATAAGCCTCTCCGCCAAGCGTCGCCACATTGTTCACGACATTTGCCGCGCCTCCTGCCACGACCTTCTCGCCCGCCTGTTCCAGCACCAGAACCGGCGCCTCACGGGAAATGCGGGATATCCTGCCGTCCAGATAGATATCCGCCACCATATCGCCAATCACGAGGATTTTTTTCCCCTGCCATGCATCTATGACTCCGGCCAGATCCTCTCTCATCCCGTCATCCCCTGTGTTTTGATTTATCCAACTTTCCGCATTACCATGGAACGAACTGCCATCCAATCTGCCATTGCTTCCGTTTTGCACGATAGCGCAAAACCAGCTGGGAACAGTGGATATCCCGATACCAGTAATAGTCCACATCCTTCAGCGTCATATTCTCCGTATCATAGCTGAGCCCCACCACGAAGCGATCCAGATTGTCCATGCGGTAGCTGAGCCCTGTCATCAATTTTTTCGAGTAGTCGTCCAAACTATATCGGAAAAGTGAATTTTTGGTATTGTTCTTGGTAAAGTGATACCCAAAATAGCCCGCCCATTTCTGGTCGAAGTCCTTTCCCAGCACGGCATCATAGTTCATGCCGCGCACGGTGCTCCTGTTGGCGCTTTCTTTGGTAATCGTGTAGCTGGTATGCAGGAAAAGCAGCCATCCGTGGAATATAATCGGATCACGCCCCAGGCCGATCTCGTACTTCTGGTGCGTACTGGCAACGGAATTAGCGCGCCAATGTCCGATCTCATAATTCAAATGATAGTTCAATGGCAAAGTGCCTATGCGCTGCCTGTAATTCACGGCCAGTCCAGGCTCCTTCTGCACCCACACATTGTCACTGTCGGAATAATAGCCATACAATCCTTCTACCAGTAAGCCCCGGTTCGCGTAGGCAAATCCTGCATTGCTGCGAACCTTCTGCTTGGTCTCGATATGGGCATGGAGATTGCCCCAAAAATGCTCGTTGAAGGGGAACCGGAAATCCTGTTCCACATATACGCCGTTCTCGCTGTTATAGCCGACGCGCGGATAAAGCGTATCATCCGCCTTGGTCAGATCCTGCTCATAGTATTTCCTGCTCCCGATCTTGGTTTTTCCCAGCCAGTACGTCATATTGTACATCTTCAGCAGCTTGCCCGGCCATATCTCGATCTTCTCCGCGCTCAGATGATAGTCTGGATTCTTCGCGCCGCATTTCGTCTGCGTGCCGTCATAGATGACAATCTTGTCCGGATAGAATTCCATCCGCTTTCCCGAAACATAGTGGCTGCCCGCCTTTCCCGACGCGTCCTCCATCGTGCCGGTCTGCGATCCGTAATTATAGACCGTATGATATCCATCCAGCGTGACACGCGGCGCGTTGGGAGTCAGCTGCAGCATGTGCCCCCGGTCCGGAATCCGCACGACCTGTTCCTGCGTATTCCCCGTCGCTTCCTCCGACTGGAACCGGCGCGCATCCATCTGGACGATATCCACCTTGCCGACCGCGGTGAACTCACCGGTCTGCTCATCATAGGTGAGCTCATCACCCTCAAAGGCAACCGGCACCGGCTGGCCCTGCTCCCACGGCTGCCGCAGATGCGCCTTGATCTGCGACGCATCCTTCATCAGTTGCCGCTGTTCCTCGTTCAGGCGGTTCTCCCGCTCCAACCGCCGGCGGTTCTCGATATAATCCAAAATATCCGCTCCCGTATCGGTGGATGACTTATACACAGCCTCCGCGCCGCAAGGCAGCAGGCTCAATGCTGCGGCCAAAGCGCACAGCAGTTTCGATCCGATTCTCATGCCGCTTTTGTCTCCTGTCCCAAAGTTTCTCCTACCCTAATATATAATAGTACAACATTGAGAAATGCAATGCAACAAAGCAAGATGAAAATCTTCCGATTTTCCATCCGCCCTTGTTTAACCTCACACCAAAAAATGGCGCAGCACGCTGCGCCATGTAAAAGTTTTTCCCATAACTGATTACTTCATGGCTCCCGACTGCACGCCATAAAGCGCCGTATCCGCCTTGGTCTGGATGAACATCTCCGTCCCCTCGGGAACATCCACATTCTTCCCTTTGACAAAGGCCCCGGCGACAATGCCGATCGGCCCGAGCAGCACCATGCCTGCTACACTTGCTCCTGCCGCCATTGCCATGTTCTTCATTTCCTGCTTTGACTCTTCCCCAAGGAAGGTCTCCACATCCGTGCCGTCAATCGCCTTGGTCGTCGCAAAGTCAATCTCGACCTCGGCATTGCGCCCGAAGTTCTTTGCCTGTGTCACTTTCTGAACCGTGCCGACGCCCGGCTCCCCCTTGGCAAACACCAGATTGCCATCCACGAAGACATCCGCGGCCACCTTATACCGGATCGTATCGCCCGCCTTGAGATTCTTCGCGTTCACAGGCGTCACCAGGGCGATCTTGACCAAAGTGTTCGCAGGCACCATCGTCTGCACCATCGGGATGGACGCATTACCGAAGGAAAGCTCCGAAAGACCCGTGATCCGCTGCACAAAGCTGCCCTTTTCCGTCTTTCCCGCAATCTCCAGTTCCAGATTCGCAATGCGCTGATCCACCGGTGTCATGCTGACCTCGCGGTAAATGTTCCATTCCACTGCATTGACCTGGGCCAGAAGGGACGGCGCCGCCCCGTTGCTGTACAGCTGATCGTAAATTGCGTCCACCCGTGCCATCATGCTGCCGGCCATATGACTGCCGTTATAGTCTGTCTCCAGCTTGTTGATACGCTCCAGAACGGCTCCTGTCTGCTCCGTCCCATAGGTATCCTTCTCGATCATGGACAATTTCCCCTGTACCGTATCAGGCGCAGCCGCGGCTGCCATCGTCATGGACGAGACGAAAAGAACCGCCGTCAGGAGCAGGCTCATACATTTTCTAAACATCATAGCATTTCCCCCTCAACTCTGTCATGCACCGTATTTTGTCCGGCGGGATCAATCCTCCGGATGCATGATGTAGGATACCATCTCCTGCATGATAGATGTGGAACTGTAGCCCATCTCCATCTGCGGGACCCAGGAGGACTCCAGAACTTCCTTCGTATCATAGGCCAGAGTCTCCGAGGACAGGATCTGATAGGTCATCATGCCGCAGTCGAACCTCATCCGATAAACATACATCCGATTCGTCGTCGTTTTGATGACCGCAACCTTTGCATTCACCACGGCATCGCTTTCCCAAGCCACGGAATCCATATAGACATAGTAGCCTGTGCTGCCTATCGCATCCACAAAGCTCATCTTCTCCGCCGCCTGACAGTTCACAGGCAGCAGACATATCGCCGCCACAAGGACCGACAGGAGCTTCTTCCATGCTGGCACACCGCATCCCTCCCTTAGGAACTGGAGAAATCAACCTTTTCAATTATAGGCAAAATCCCTAGTCTCGTCAACCAAGGATTTTGCATCCTGTCAGCAGATGCGCGGCACCAGATTCCCAAGGGGCATATCCACGACGCGGATACCGCCGATTCCCGTGCGGAGGCCGACCTGTCCGGCGGCTTCTGCTGTCGCCTCGCCAATGATGCAGGCATCCTTGCCGTATTTGTGGCTCCGCATGGTCTGAAGCGCAAGCTCTGCCTTCTCTCCCGGCACAAAGGCCACCACCTTGCCCTCATTGGCCAGATACAAGGGATCGAAGCCCAGAATGTCGCAGACCCCCTGCACCTCCGGACGGATCGGGATCGCCTCCTCGTCAATCAGGATGCCGACTCCCGAAGCCTCCGCAATCTCGTTGAGCACCGCCGCCAGACCGCCCCGTGTCGGGTCGCGCAGTACCGCAGTCTCCGGCACGGCACGCAGCAGGTTCTGCACCAGCTCCGCCAGAGGCGCGCAATCCGTCCGAATGCTTTCAGGAAGCTCCAGCTGATGCCGCCCCGCCAGGATTGTCGCTGCATGATCGCCAAGATAGCCGGAGAGCAATACCTTCATGCCAGCTTTCACGTTTTTGGGCGAAATATGCACATCGGGAAGGATATCTCCAATCCCGGCCGTATTGATGAAAATCCCATCGGCCTGCCCCTTGCCCACGACCTTTGTGTCTCCCGTTACGATGGATACGCCTGCTTCATCTGCGGCTTCCCTCATGGAATGTGCAATACACCTTAAATCTTCTATCAAAAAGCCCTCTTCTAAAATTACACCTGCGGAAATATACCTCGGGATTGCTCCCGTCATCGCCAGATCATTCACTGTGCCGCAGATTGCCAATTTCCCGATATTGCCCCCGGCAAAGAAAAGCGGCCGCACCACGTAGGAATCCGTAGTGAAGGCCACCTTCCCGCTCATCTGCACAGAGGCTCCGTCATGCTGCTCATTGAGCAGCGGATTGCCGAATTCGGGCAGAATCACCTCCTGCATGAGCTCCCGGCTCATCTTTCCGCCGGCGCCATGAGCCAGCGTGATTCTCTCACCTGCCATAGGTACACCTCCCACTTCCAGATGAACACATGATAGACGGAATAAACATACTTTCCCAGGAACCGGCGCACCAGCCCCGGCATCTGCGCGCCGTCGTTGCGGATAGCAATCATGCCGCACATATAGTCATGGAATGCTCCTCCTAGGACGCATCCTATGGGAATGGCGATAAAAGCTATGGGGCCGAACAGTATGCCTTGGATAGGGCCCAGCACAGGCCCCGTTCCCGCAATGTTGAGAAGCTCGATCAGGCTGTTCTTCCACTTCCTCATGGGAACAAAGTCCAAGCCGTTTTTCATCCGCGTTGCCGGCGTGGGAGCACCGGCGGGACGCATGATCCTGTCCACAAACCTCCCGTAGAACGAGCCTCCCACAAGCAGAATAATAAGTCCCAACAAAAAAGTTATCATCTTGTGCACCACTCCTTTTGGCTTGAGGAAACGCTGATTTAAGGAAACGCTGATTAAATGAGCTTTTGTCATTGTCGAAGGATTTTTCTGTCAGGCAAGAAAGATGCCGTGAAGTCGTAGCAGAGCTACGTCGAACGGCATCTGACTTATTCAGCGTTTCCCTAGCGTGACCTTGTATTTTCGGCTGCGTCCTGCCATGGCTGGCACACCTCCTTAGAGTGCTTTTTCATCATTATATCAAAGATTGCCATGGTTTGACCATTATTTTGTTTCTATTTCATCCGCTCCCACCAAGCGTCAAACTCGCGGGGCTGAACACCGCCGATATATGCCAATTCCCCAATTTCCGGCGTAAGCAGTTGATATGCCTCGCCTTGGCTGGCGCACGTCAATCCTCGGTAGGGTTCCTGCCAGGGATGGCGAGCCAAGGCAAATTTCCCGCCGTGGGCAGGAAGGAGCGATTTCGCTCCCACATCCACGGCGGCTTTTGCTGTTTCTTCCGGCAACATGTGGATGGCGTGCCACGCCATATTGTACTGCCCGTTTTCTCCCAGCATGAGGTCAAAGCCACCGAATTTTTTGCCGATTGCCTTGAAATGCTCCCCATAGCCCCCGTCGCCGCTGTAATACACTTTGCGTCGAGGTGTCACAAAGGCAAAGCCGCACCAGAGTGTCTGGTTCGGCGTGAGGAAACGGCCGGAGAAATGCTGGGATGGCAGGACATGGATGGAGAAATCCGCTGCCAGCTTGACTTCCGTTCCCCAATCCTCTTCCCGCAAAATTTGTGGGTCAAACCCCCAAGCCTCGAAATGTTCCCCCACCCCCAAGGGACAGACAATCTGCTTTATCTTGGGTTTCAATGCCATCACCGTGGGATAGTCGAGATGATCCCAATGGTCGTGGGAAATCGCCAGCACGTCAATGTCCGGCATATCCTCGGCGGTATAGATATTGCTGCCCGAAAATGCCTTGTTGATGAAAAAGACCGGCGAGGCGTAGGGACTGAACACGGGATCAATGAGGATGCGCCGTCTGCCGAGTTGCAGAAAGAAGCTCGAATGCCCCATCCAGATCACGGCATCCTGTGCCGCATCCAATGCGAAGAGGTTTGTCTTGCGGGAGAGCATCGGCTGCTTTGGCGAAAGCTCCGACTTGTCCCCGAACAGAAATTTCGCCGTAGCCACCAAGCGATTCTCCCCGCTATCCTCGCTCATGACCTGCACCGGCACCAAGTTTTGAAACTGACCGTTCACATAATGGGGCGAAGCTTGCAACCGCGTGAGCCGCTCTCCCTGCGGCAGTCTGCCAAACTCCGGTCTTCGCGTAAAGAGCGCCCCTCCGCCCGCCAATATACCCAATGTCCCAATGCCTCCCAAGATAAATGTCCTGCGCTTCATAAGCCAAAAACTTCCTCTGCGCGCTCCATATTTTCCCGAATGGCCACGCCGAAGGGACAGCGTGTCTCGCAGATGCCACACTTCACGCATTCCCCTGCGTGATGGGGAAGCGCCGCATAATGCTCCCGAACGGTTTCCGGCACTTGCTGCTGCGCCAAGGAGAGGTTCAGGAACTTGGTGACATAGGCAATATCAATTTTCTGCGGGCAGGGAGCGCAATGGCTGCAATACATGCAGTGTCCCGTCCAGTTGATGCGCGGGAAGGACGCAAGGGCCAAGGCATAGTCACGTTCTTCATCCGTGGCATCCTCATAGGCAACGCTTTGCAGCAGCTGCTCCGGGGAATGGGCGCCGGCCAGCACCACAGCCACTGCAGGGCGGGACAGGGCGTAGTGGATGCACTGGTTCGCCGTGAGAGCTGCCCCGGCAGGAGAAAGCTTCGCGTCCAAGAGATCGCCACCCCCAAAGCATTTCATCACTGTGATGCCGACGCCCAAACGCTGGCAAGTCTCGTACAGCTTTTCCCTGTCGGTGTCCATGTTCGTGAGTGTCCCCTCGTAGTTCTTGGCTGCCCAAAGTTCCTCCACGTCCTCGGAGGCGGGTTGGAGGTCATAGCAGGGATTCACGCTGAACATCAGCACCTCAATGGCGCCGCTCTCCACTGCAGCCAGCGCCACTTGGGGATTGTGGCTGGAAAGCCCGATGTGACGGATGCGACCTTCCGCCTTGAGCCTTCGCGCATAACCCAGCACCCCGCCCTGCACGATCTCCTCCCAATCGGACAGGGCATCGCAGTAATGGATCATGCCCACATCAAGGTAATCCGTCTGCAACAGCCCCAGCATTTCCTCGAATCCGGCCTCGACTTCCGCTAATCTGCGGGTGCGCTTGTATTGCCCGTTTTGCCAAATCGAGCAGATATGGGACTGGATGAAAAACTTCTCCCTCCTGCCCTTCAGAGCCTCCCCCACGGCGTGGCGCACCGCAGGATTCGATGCGTAGAGGTCGAAATAGTTCACCCCATGCGCCTCGGCGATGTCAAAGAGTTTCTTCGTCATCGCGCAATTTTCCTCGGCAAACCCCTCGCAACCCAGACCGATCTCGCTGACCATCAGCCCGGTGTTGCCCAACGAACGATAATTCATGCCAATGCCTCCTCGGAGATTTTCATGGAGCACCCCTCATCTTATTCGCTGTCCTACCCGTTCATTCCTGCCGGTTATGTCAGGATTCATTTTCCAGCACTGCCCCCACACGGTCATGGCGGCAAAAGCGGCGAATACGAGTCCTCCCAAAAATGCCGAACACGCCCATCATCAGGATGAAGATGAGGAGAGTTTTATTTTCCATGAATATCCCCCATTTACCAGCCTGCCCTATGACCGTTGATAGGTCATAGGGCAGTGTGTCATAAAATTTATCTCAGATTTTCCTTGAAGAACGCCGCCAATTTGTCAAAGGGAATCTTGTCCTTGTTGTCATAGAGATCTATGTGCGAGGCACCGGGGATAATCATAAGCTCCTTGTTGTTGCCCGTCAGCTTCTTGAAGGCATCCTCGCCGAAGTAGCGAGAGTGCGCCTTTTCGCCGTGAATGACGAGGACGGCAGACTGGATCTCGTCGCTGTAAGCGAGAATCGGCATATTCATGAAGGAGAGCGCCGAGGTCTGATTCCATCCCCCGTTGGAGTTCAAGGAACGGGGATGGTAGCCGCGCTCCGTCTTGTAATAGGCATAATAATCCTTCACGAAATAAGGCGCATCCTCCGGCAGCGGGTCAACGACCCCTCCGGCGTTCTTATAGGAGCCGTTCCGGTAATCCTCAGTGCGCTGAGCATTGAGCGCCTTCCGATTGGCTTGGCGTTCCTTTTTCAACGTCTCTACGTCCTTGTCATGGTCAAAATAACCGTTGGCCATGACCCTGCTCATATCGTACATGGTGGAAGCTACCGTGGCCTTGATGCGGGTGTCGATTGCCGCTGCGTTGAGCGCCATGCCGCCCCATCCGCATATCCCGATGATGCCGATACGCTCCGGGTCAACATTATCCTGCACGGAGAGAAAATCCACCGCCGCCGAAAAGTCCTCGGTGTTGATGTCCGGCGAGGCTACGTAGCGAGGCGTGCCGCCGCTTTCTCCCGTAAAAGACGGGTCAAAGGCGATGGCGAGGAAGCCCCGCTCCGCCATTTCCTGGGCGTAGAGACCTGAGGACTGCTCTTTCACCGCACCGAAGGGGCCGCTGACCGCGATTGCCGGCAGTCTGCCCTGCGCATTTTTCGGTGCGTACAGATCCGCCGCCAAGGTGATGCCGTAACGGTTGACGAAAGTCACCTTGCGATGCTCCACCTTCTCGCTCTTGGGGAATACCTTGTCCCACTCCTGTGTCAACTTGAGATTCTCGGTTTTGATCACTCTGTCCCCCGTCCTTTCACTGCTGACCATATTGGCGGCCTCTGCGTTCCCGTGGATCGGCAGAACCCCCACGGCTCCCGTCAGAAGCGCGGCCAAAACAAACGCTGCTTTCTTTTTGCCCCAGATTTTCATGAATCGTTCCCCTTCCATATCTTTAATCTCTCAAATCCTTGTTTTCCTTCGATGTGTCCATTATAAGCGAAAGGAATCTGTATTACAAATACTTAGTTCGTATGATGGATTATGCTTTTAAGGCATGATGAAACTCACGAAAAAGCTTCCTCGAAACAGGCCAGCACCAATTCCCCTGCGCCGGAAAACACCTGTCCCTTCTTCCAAATCAGATAATTGAGAGAACGCAGTTTCTTCAGTTGGTCAATTACCAATTCTCCGCCGCCCGGCTGATGTTCTCCTGCCGCGCCACCGCCAAAAAATACTTGAGTACACGAAGCTCCATGTTCATCACTCCCCGGAAGCAGTTCAGCAGACGGTCATTCCTCAAAAATCAATCCCGCACTCAAACAGCCGATTCCAGGGATGCGTAACGCGAAGATTCTTGAGAGAGAATCCCTCCGGCAAGCGGATATTCTGCTCCGCAAACTCGCGCATCCGCTTTGTGCTCTGCTCATCAACCGCCGGCTGCTTCCCGTCGAGGCTCGCTCCGTCGCCCGTCCCCGGAAAGCTTGGTATTTCATGGCTCAGCCATCCGCGGACATTGGACTGATAGGCCCAATCGTCCAAGTAGCGCATCAGCATCAATTCCTGTGCATCCTTCGTATCCATCCACTTTGTCAAAAGTCCTGCGCCAATCAGGAAACCCGTGGTGTTTGTCGCCGTATTCCATCCTCCGTAGGCGCGGAGGCGGAATTGCAAGCCTTCCTTCCGAAGCCCTTCCATCAACGCATTGTCCGCCCCATTGGAGCAGGCAATGTCGCCGACTCCCACGGGATAGCCCTTCTCCACAAAATCCTTCACCATCGCGACGAAGTACTTCGTGCCGTTCCGGGGACGGGTCGTGTTGGCAGGGCTGCTCGCATCTGTCGTCTTTCCATCCGGATTCGTGTTGATGGCAAGCACCAAATCTGCACGCTCAGGCGCGGAAATCTTCATGCCGCCGGCTGCCACAATGGTGACATCCACATCCTTCCCGATTTCCTCAAAGCCGTATTGGGGAACCATCTCGCTCCCCTTGCCCGTATTATACGCTGTATAGACAAAGGGAATGTCTCCCACGTTGTCATTGACGGCACGGCAAAGCATCACCATCGACAGCTCATCCGCCCCGGCAATCGCCTGAAAACGGGTTTTCCCAAGCCCGCTGCCATATTCCTTCAGATGACGCACTTCATAATGCGTCTGAGACAGAGCCGCGCTGTCATCGCCGCCCAGAAGGAAAAAGGAGAACACATTCTGCCCCGTCAGATCGATCAAAGCTTCATTTGCCTGATAGTTCAGCAGATGCCGTGCCGTCCAGGAATCCATGACCGCAGGATCGATCTCCCGCTCCAGCCGTGCCATTTCCTTCTTGTCCCGACTGGTTCCCTGCCCCATGTCCATCTTGTCCCGCAGGACGGAATAAGCATAGATTTTCATGGCATTCTTCTGGTATTCCACCGGCTCCATGCCGGGGCCCGAATGAGTGTTGCTCAGCAACGTGCGAAGCACCGTGCCGAAGCCATAGATGGGCAGACGGGGAAATTGTTCATGCAGTTCCCGAAAACGCTGCACCCGTTCCGAAATCACTTCCTTGGTCAGTTCATGGTTGCGGGATGCCACAAGGCTCCCGTAGAGCATGGCATCCGTGGAAATGACTGCCGCCTGTGCGCCCGGCGCATTCTCCTTGAGCCAGTTCCAAATCCCGTCCGGGTCTCCGCTCCGGGGGCGGCTGCCAAGCAGTTCGTCCGGCGGAAGCACCATCTCGTAGCCCAGCTTCGCCGCAACCTGCCAGGTCTGCTTGTCCGTGATGGGACGATTGTCCAGCGGAACAAACAGGATCCGCTTCCCTTGCCCCACATCCGCCGCCTGCGCCACGCCAGCAAAGCCGAACTGACACAGTGCAACAACAAAAATCACCAACAAACACATCATTATCCTTATCAACGAAATCAGCTCCTCTTAGGGAAACGCTATGTACAAACATGTTCTCACACGGACGTTGATTGCCCTCTGCCTTGATTATACCACATGCAGCGATGTCTCACGGCAAAGTCGGGAAACGCTGCAATATGAGCGTTTTTACAACGCTCATGTGTGCCTCAAAATAACGCCTCACTGTTTACTTCGGATTTATATTTTGTTAAGGAAACACTGATTAATTCAGCCGCCCATCTTGACGTATCTTGCATGTCCTCCCTGTGTCGACAAATCCTCGACATAGCACCACTATGACTGCGGTTTGTCTCCTTGGGAAGGACATGCAATCTACGCCAATCTGGACGACTTCATTTAATCAGCGTTTCCTTAATAATTTTTGCAGGCAATGATAGGTTAGTTCGTAGACCGAATGGTATTTGAAGTTTATCCCTGCTTCCTCCATGGCCTGCTTTTGCTTGTCCGTAACAACCGCATAGGGGTAAATGCCGTACATGAAGGGGAAATAGGCGTAGATGAACGCCTCCCTGTCCTTTTCCGTCATGTCCGGGCAGTGCCGCTCCAAGCAATGCTCCACGGCCTTCAGGGTTTTCCCGTAGGAGCGCTTGAACTCCACCAGATTTTCTATGCGGCTGTTCTCCTCCATATCGTAATGATTCATGGACAAAAGCTTCAGGAGCCGCTCCCGCTTCTCCAGGGAACGGGCAAGGGCATCGGCCAGTTCGCTGCGGGTTAAGGTCTTTCGATCCCTTGCCAAGGTCTCCATTTCCTCTGCCCAGGAATCGTACTCCCGCTGCATCAGCGCCAAAAAGATTTCTTCCTTGGTATTGAAGTAGTTGTAGATGGACGTACGGTTGAAGGATGTGGCATGACCGATTTCCTTCAGGGTGATGTCCTTGAAATTCATGGTTTCGTAGAGCTTGGCGCAGGCGTCAATGATCTCTTCCCGCCTTGCCAGCAGAAACTCCTCCGATACTTTTGGCATGGCAGTTCCTCCCTAAAATATAGAAACTTGACATAATGTCGATGACTTTACGTCAAGTTTACATCTAAAACGACAAGTTGTCAATATATAAATTGGTACTTGGGTCAATAAAGGATATCACTGCACAGCCTTCTCAACAAGGACACCCCGATACCGCAGGCCCAGCATCGTCAGGTCATCCGTCTGGGGAGCTTCCTGCACGAACGCATCGATGCAGCTCTTCACATGAGCCAGCATCTCCCTGCATCCCCGTCCGTCAAGCGTCCCATTCAGAGCCTCCTGAAGCCTCTTTTCCCCAAAGAGCTCCATTTCCTTGTTCGCGGCCTCCGTGACGCCATCCGTATAGAGGAACACCTCATCCCCCGCGGCAAGCATCGTTTCATCCTGCTCAAAGGCCATATCCGCCACAATGCCCACCATGCCGTTCTTTTTCGGATGCAGGAACTCGAATTCCCCGCTTCCCTGCCGATGGATCAGCGGCAAGGTATGCCCCGCGCTCACATAGGAGAAACGTCCCGTCGTAAGTTCCAGCATTCCCAGAAACACCGTGACGAACATCAGATCCCGATTATTCTCAGCCAACTGACGGTTCGCGCAGGACAGCACGGCGGAAAGCTCATCCGCCGTCCGCATCATGAGCGCGTCGTTCTTGAGGATGGTCTTGGAGATGACCATGAAGAGCGCAGCGGGAACGCCTTTCCCCGAAACGTCCGCCACCGTGACGATCAGATGGTTTTCATCCACCAGAAAGAAATCATAAAAATCTCCGCCGATTTCCCTTGCCGGCTTCATGGTGGCATAGATATCGAATTCCTGATGCTCCGGATAGGGCGGAAAAACAGACGGCAGCAGGT
>CALGGN010000038.1 GCA_937915915.1 uncultured Selenomonas sp.
GACGACGCCGACGACTATCAACGGTTCAAGGCTCGTCACGCTCAACATAAGGTTCCGCGCGGATCGCTGAAGGATTACGTTGGGAAGATTTTTGTCGGGACCGATGCGGGCTCGACGACGACCAAGCTGGTGGCGATCGGGCGCAATCGGGAAATCCTCTTCACGTCGTACGGCAGCAATCAGGGCTCGCCCTTGAGGACTGTCGTAAAGGAAATGCGGGAACTGTATCAGGCGATTCCTGCCGCAGCACATATTGCTGGCGTTTATACCACTGGCTATGGCGAGGCCATCGTGAAAGCGGCGCTCCACGCGGATGGCGGAGAGGTAGAAACCTTTGCACATCTCAGGGCGGCGCAGGAATTCTGCCCCGAGGTCACGTTTGTGCTGGATATTGGCGGGCAGGATATGAAATGCTTCTTCGTGCAGAATGGCACGATCGGCAATATCACACTCAATGAGGCATGCTCTGCAGGCTGCGGTTCCTTTATCGAGAACTTTGCGCAGGGCCTTCACATGACGGCGGCGGAGTTCGCCCGCAAGGCCCTCACGTCCAAGGCTCCTGTAGACCTTGGCACGCGCTGCACGGTGTTCATGAATTCCAAGGTCAAGCAGGCGCAGAAAGAGGGCGCCGAGGTGGGGGACATCTCTGCAGGCATTGCGCTTTCTGTCATCAAAAACGCGCTGTTCAAGGTCATGCAGCTCAAGGATGTATCGTCCTTGGGCGATCATATTGTGGTGCAGGGCGGCACATTCTACAATGACGCTGTGGTGCGCTCCATGGAAAAGCTCCTGCATCGGGAGGTCATCCGCCCCGATATTGCCGGACTCATGGGAGCCTATGGTGCGGCTATCCTTGCGTTGGAAGCGGGCAGCAGCCGGTCGTCCGTCCTTTCTGCGGCGGAATTGGCGGATTTTGATGTAAAGACGCGCTCCTATCGCTGCAATGGGTGCGGAAACAAGTGCCTCATAACGATGCAGCAGTTCCCGGACGGAGGCAAGTATTTCACGGGCAACCGCTGTGAGCGCGGCATCGGGGGGAAGGCGGGTACCTCTGCGGATGTGCCGAATATCTATGCCTATAAGTATGAGCGCGTATTCGGGCACTACCGGCCCTTGGAGCAGGCAAAACGCGGCACCATTGGGATTCCGCGCACGCTCAATATGTACGAAGACTATCCGTTTTGGTTCACTTTCTTCACGTCCCTTGGCTATCGTGTGGTTCTCTCGGGAAAGTCCAGTGCAAAACTCTACTATAAAGGCATGGCGACTGTGCCGTCGGATTCCCTGTGCTATCCCGCGAAGCTTGTCCATGGGCATATCATGGATTTGGTGGAGCAGGGTGTGGATAAGATTTTCTACCCCTGCGAGCCGTATAATATGCCGGATGCGGAGCATGCATCGGATAATCACTATAATTGTCCGATTGTGGCGTCCTATGCGGAAAATATCCGCGGCAACATGGATATTTTGAAGGAAAGGCATATCAAGTTCCTGCAGCCCTTCCTGCCCATCAGCGACAAGAAGCGCATGACAGCGCGGCTGGCCGAGGAACTGCGGGAGGAAGGCATTGCAAAGTCGGAGATTGCAGCTGCGGCAGAGGCTGCCTATCAGGAGTTGGAGCATTATCGCGAGGATGTGCGCAGCTACGGCGAGCAGATCCTGAAGCGCCTTGAGGAAACGGGCGAGCATGCGATCCTTCTGGCGGGACGTCCCTACCATATCGATCCGGAAATCCATCATGGCATCCCGGAAATGATCCAGTCCTATCATCTGCCGATCCTTTCGGAGGACGCGGTCTATCATCTGCCTGTGCAGGAGCATGGACTGCATATCGTGAATCAGTGGAGCTATCATGCGCGGCTCTATCACGCGGCACAGTTCGTGAGCGAGCACCCGAACATCACTTTGATACAGCTCAGCTCCTTTGGCTGTGGGCTGGATGCGATTACGACGGAACAGGTCAAGGACATTCTGGAGCGCCATAAGCGCATCTATACGATGATCAAGCTGGATGAGGTGTCGAATCTGGGCGCGGCGCGCATCCGTCTGCGCTCTCTGATGGCAGCTTTGGCGCGCCGTCAGCCGGTGCCCTATCGGAAACAGCCTGTGATCAGCCGTCCGCGCTTTACCGCAGAGTGCAAGGCTACGCATACGATCCTTGCGCCGCAGATGGCGCCCATTCACTTTGAGCTGCTGACTACGGCCATCCGCAAATACGGCTACAATCTTGTGATTCCGCGCATGCCGGACAGGGCCGCGATTGACCTTGGCCTGCGCTATGTGAACAATGATATGTGCTACCCGGCGATTGTGGTAATCGGGCAGCTTTTGTCTGCACTGCAGTCGGGCGAGTGCGATCCCGACCATACTTCCATTGTCTTGTTCCAGACCTGCGGGGCATGCCGCGCGACGAACTATATGAGCGTTCTGCGGCAGGCTTTGAAATATGCGGGTTTCGGGCAGGTGCCGGTTTTTGCATGCTATGGCCTGCCGGATGAGACAGATTCCTTTGAGCTTACGCGCGACTGCCTCAAGGACGCCATCAAGGCAGCGGTCTACGGCGATCTGCTGATGAATGTGAAGAACCGTATGATGCCCTATGAGATCACGAAGGGAAGCACGCAGAAGCTCTACGACAAATGGATGGAAAAGGCGAAGGAGGAGATTGCGGAGGGGAATTATCTGAAATTCCGCAGGAACCTCAAGGCCATCGTCAAGGAATTCGATCATCTTCCGATTGATGAGACGCTTTGGAAGCCGAAGGTAGGCATTGTGGGCGAGATTCTTGTGAAATATCATCCCGTGGCGAACAATGACATCGAGCGCGTGCTCATGAAGGAGGGCGCTGAGGTTGTCATGCCGGATTTGGTGGATTTCTTCCTGTATACGGCCTATGATGCCATTGCCAAGCGCAAGCTTTTGGACGGCACACGGAAGGACGCGTTCTTCTCGCAGATCTTTATCCACATTCTGGAATTCTTCCGCCGTCCTATGAAGAAAGCGCTTCAGGCGAGCCGCCATTTCCGTGCGCCTCACAGCATTGAGGAGACAGCTGCGCTGGCTTCCCGTCATGTGAGCGTCGGCAACATGGCAGGCGAGGGATGGTTCCTCACAGGTGAGATGGTGAAGCTCATTGAGGAGGATGTACCGAATGTCATTTGCCTGCAGCCCTTTGGCTGTCTGCCGAACCATATCACGGGCAAGGGCGTGCTGCACGAGCTCCGCAAGAGCTACGCGGGAGCGAATTTCGTGGCCATCGACTGCGATGCTGGCTCCAGCGAGGTCAATCAGCTTAACCGCATCAAGCTCATGCTGGCGGTGGCAAAGGAACGGGACCCGCAGAAAACTCCTCATGTGGCAGCGATGGATGAGTGAAAATTAAATTGTGTATTTTGACAAGCAGGATATGAGCGATCATGTCCTGTTTGTTTTTTGCATGCGTTGTTGCTGTTTCCGAATGGGGACGGTATAATATGGGGAGAAGGTAGCTAGGGGTGACGGCGATGGAATGGAAGAAGCGCATGCCGGTCGGGACAGATGATTTCAAACGGTTGCGGGAAGAATGCTATTTCGTGGACAAGACGAGGTTTATACGGGACTTGTTGGACAATCATGGAGATGTGACTTTGATTACCCGCCCCAGAAGATTCGGCAAGAGCATGGCGATGAGCATGCTATCGTATTTCTTCAAGCTGGAAAACGCACAAGAGAACCGCAGGTTGTTTGATGAAACGGAAATCGAGCGATTGGGCGAGCGGTATATGCAGGAGCAAGGGCAGTGGCCCGTGGTGATGCTTTCGCTGAAGAGCATCAAACCACTGAAGTATAGTTCCATGGTGGCACAGACAGCAATCGCGATGCATAACGTGTACGCTCAATACCGCTATCTGGTGACGGAACATTTTCTGCAAGGGGATGACTACGAAGCATATCAGGACATCCTCTATGAACGTGCAGGGGAGGATCAGCTTCAGGCTTCCTTGGGCAATCTTCTGCGGTACTTGCAGGCGTATCATGGCAAGCAGGTCATTTTGCTGTTGGATGAGTACGACACCCCGATCCAGGCAGGCTGGTCGGCAAAAGAGAGCTACTATGAGGAAGCGATTTCCTTCATGCGAACCTTTCTGACGGAAGCATTGAAAGGCAATACGGCGCTGAAGTTTGGGGTGTTGACGGGGGTGCTGCGGGTGGCGAAGGAGAGCATATTCAGCGCGCTCAACAATCTGGAAGTTTCGACGGTGGTGAAGGGGAAGTATGCGGATATCTTCGGCTTCACACAGGAAGAGGTCGAAGGAATGGCAAGGGAACTTGGCTATGAGAGCAAGCTGGGCGAGCTCAAGGAATGGTATGACGGCTACAGCTTTTCTGGGAAGGAAATCTATAATCCTTGGTCGGTGGTGAATTATTTTGCGAATCATTGCGAGCTGGACATTTTCTGGCTCAATACGTCGGGGAACGAAATTATTGCGCATATGATGCAATATGCAAGCCATGAGGATGAGGAGAATGTGGAGGCATTGCTGCGAGGAGAGACATTGCACGTTTCCGTGGATGAGGGAGTGATCTACAGGGATATCTACGAAAACTCGGATGAGCTCTATACGATGCTGCTGACCACCGGCTACTTGAAAGCGATTCGTACATATTGGGAAGCAGGGGATGTTTCCTGCGATGTGGCGATTCCGAATCAGGAGGTTCAGACCGTTTATCGCAAGGAAATCAAGAAACGCTACACGAAGCGGATCGGCAGAGGACGGCTGGCTCTCGTGCTGCGGGCGCTCCTAGACGGCAAGGCGCAGGAATTTGCGGAAGGGCTTGGAAAGTATCTGGAGCAGATCGCGAGCTTCCATGACACGGCGGAGCGGGAGTCCTTCTATCATGGCTTTGTGCTGGGCATCATGGCATGGCTGATGCCGAAGTACCATGTCGTATCGAATCGCGAGAGCGGCTACGGGCGGTTTGACCTTGGGATTTTCCCGAAGGAAAAGGGAATACCCGGCATCGTCATGGAGTTCAAGGTAGCGGAGACGGAGGACGGGCTGGAACAGGCAGCGAAAGAAGCAGCGGCGCAGATTGCGGAGAAGCATTATCTTGCAGAATTCGAGGCGCAGGGCGTGGAAAATGTCTGGAAGTATGGGATTGCCTTTTGCGGGAAGAAGATATGCTTGCTGCAGGGGTGATGCTTTGTATGGAGCATTGCAATAATAATAGGAGACAGGCATGGCAAAAAAGAAAAAAGAAGAAGTTTTGAATTTAGATAATGTGTTGTTCAAATGTCGGGATATCCTGCGGAATGCCCGCAATTCAGGGTCGTTCTTCGAGAAGCGTGACCTCATGCTGACGCTGGTATTCTTGCGGTTTATCGGTGAAAAATTTGAAGATGGTGTAGAAAATCTCAAAGCAAGTCTTAGAGAGCAGGGGCTTGATCCGGAGGAGCCGGAGATACAGAAGGCGTTCTTTGATGACCCTTCTTTTACGGATGGGACTTACAATCTGCCGATAGAAGCGCGATGGTCTACAATCATCAACACTCCTGCGCCAAAACTCAATGCGGCATTGGACACAGCCTTAAAAAGCATTTCAGAGTCCAGTAATCAGTTGAAGGGTTGTGCATTATCAATGGTACCTTCACAGCCCGCAATCTTGGTTCAGCTGATATCAAGAAGATAGTGGATGAGGTAGATAAAATCAGCCACAAGAAATTCGGTGAGGAAAAAGACCTGATTGGCCGGGTGTATGAGTATTTTCTGAAGGAATTTGCGGTAAATGCGACCAAAGAGGAAGGTGAATTTTATACCCCTCATGATGCGGTGCAGCTGATTGCGGCTATGATAGAGCCCTTTGATGGTACACTATATGAGGGAATTGGGTATGGGATAGAGTAAGGAGGAATACTTATGACTGCATTGGAACTGAAGGCAATCAATATGTTGGGGCAATTTTCGGAGGATAAGCTTTCTCATGTGATAGCATTTATGGAGAATTTACAGAGTGATACGGTAACTGAGCAAAAGCCTCGTATCGGAGCAGGTGTGGGGAAAACCACCTTTCCTTCGGATATAGATTTTTGCAATGATGAAGTAGCGGAATTGTTTTATGGAGAAGAGAAATGAAGCTTTTATTGGATACTCACATACTTATTTGGACATTGATGAGGATGCCGGAGCTTTCTCCAGAGGCTCGGGAGCTAATAGAGGATAGACATAATTTGCTGTATTATAGTACTGTTTCTGCTTGGGAGGTTGCAATAAAACATAGATTGCGACCTGAAAGGATTCCTTGTTCAGGAGAAAAGTTTGTTAGCCTTTGTGGGGCATCTGATATGTACCCCATTTCATTAAACAATAAGCATATATCCGTGTTTGAGAGCTTGAAACGTCCCGAGAATGCACCTCAGCATAAAGACCCATTTGATCAGATTTTGATTTCACAGGCAAAGGCGGAGAATATGGTATTCCTGACCCATGATAAAACGCTGCAATATTATGATTACTCGGATATCAGAATCGTTTAGGGGATTTGGTATGGGATTGAATAAAAGATATCGACTTGGAGAGTTGATATGCCAACTCGATGAACGTAATAGCAAGGATGAATATGGCGTTGAAAGTGTTCGTGGTATCTCCACAGATAAGGGGTTTATTGATACTAAGGCAAATATGGATGGTGTAAAACTGGATTCATATAAAATTGTTCATAAGGATGAGTTTGCTTATGTTGCTGATACATCCCGGCGCGGCGATAAAATAGCTTTAGCATATAACGATGAAGAATCATTTTTGATTTCATCAATTTATACGGTGTTTTCGATAACTCGTCAAGATTTGATTTTGCCAGAATATTTGTTTATGTTTTTTAACAGACCAGAGTTTGACCGATTGGCTAGATTTAAGGAAACGCTGATTAATTCGCCCGCCCATCTTGACGTGTCTTGCTTGTCCTC
>CALGGN010000039.1 GCA_937915915.1 uncultured Selenomonas sp.
CTGGTCCCCTCGTCGGTGTCCACCCTCGGAACCGGTCCGTCGGACGGTCTGAACGTTACCGTGGACTCTTCCTCGGACGAGCGGCTGTTCCGCCAGGCCAGCAGCTTCTGGAGAATCGCCTTCACCTCGCCGATGAAATCGGGATAGCCGGGCGTATCGATGAAATTCAGCTTATAGTCCTTCCACTCCGAAACAGCCAAAGAGCACCCGATGGTCATCTGGCGCTTTTCCTCTTCCTCATCATAGTCCAGCACTCCCGTGCCATCATCCACACGCCCCAGCCGCTTCGTAAAGCCGGAATTGAACAAGCATGCTTCCAGAAGACTGGTCTTTCCCGTATTTCCATGACCGATCACAGCCACATTGCGGATATTCGTACTCTTGTATTCCTTCATGCCAAAATCCCCCCTGCGTGTATTGTTGTTCTGATTTATTCTATTCTATATATTTTGAAAAAAACCTGCTAGAAAAGAATGAAAGAATAAAAAAAGGAAACCCGCAAAGTTTCCCTTGCGAGTTTCGTACACAAGTCAATTTCTCGATGAAGAATCTCCCATGTGGCTGCTGCAGCTTGCACAATTCCCGCAGCAGTCCTGATGTCCACCCCTGAAATTATGGTATATATGCCGAAGCGCAAGACAGAGCGCAAGGGCGACGACAGCGCCTACCACGAAAGTTGCCATACAAATCCTTCCTTTCTCTCAAAACGTATCCCCATCAGAAGCCGAGCAGTCTGCCAATCTGATAGACCAACAGCGAAACGATCCAAGCGATGGCAAACATGTAGAGCGCGGAGAATCCCATCCACTTCCAGCCGACCGCTTCCTTCTTGATGGTTCCCAACGCCGTCACGCAGGGCGTATAAAGCTGGGAAAATACCATGAAGGCAAAAGCGGAAAGACTTGTGAACGCGGTCGCCATGCCGCTTTCCATCATGACTTTCGCAGCTTCCGCCGCCTCTTCCGCTTCCGTGGAAACATCCGCTACGCCATAGAGCACGCCGATCGTGGAAACCACGACCTCTTTCGCGAGAACGCCGGAAAGCACTGCTGCACCTGCCTCCCAGGTATCAAAGCCATGGAAGGTGAAGAGCACGGAAACCGCGCTGCCCAGAGCCGCGAGGAAGCTCTCATTCATCTCGCACATGCCGTCCATGTTGAAATTGGACAGGAACCAGATGAGCACGCTGCAGGCAAAGATGATAGTACCTGCCTTGAGAAGATAACCCTTGCCCTTGTCCCAAGTCTCCAGCATGACGGATTTCATGTCGGGAAAACGATACGGCGGAAGCTCCAGCAGGAACGTGGAACCCTGCTCCTTGAAAATCGTGCTGCCCAAGAGCTTTGCCGCGACAATCGCCATCACAACGCCCAGAACATACATGAGCATGACCACATTGGCCGCATTATCCGGGAAGAACATCGCAGCGAAGAGCGCCATGATCGGCAGCTTCGCGCCGCAGGTCAGGAACGGAGTCACCAAGATGGATGTCATGCGATCCTTCTCGGAGTCCAGCGCACGGGCGCCCATAATCGCGGGCACCGCACAGCCAAAGCCCATGATTAGAGGCATGACCCCCTTGCCTGTGAGACCAAGGCGGCGCATGATGGGATCCAGAATAAAGGCCACGCGCGCCATATAGCCCGTTCCGTCCAAAAAGCTCAGGCAGAAGAACAGTACGAAAATCAGCGGCACAAAAGTGAGCACCGCGCCGACACCGGCAATGACACCGTCCACCACCAGAGACTGCATCCATTCGGCGACTCCCATGGCGGCAAGAGTCTCCCCCGCCCAAGGAATCAGGGAATCATTGATGAGTTCATCCAGAATATCCGCCAACGGCTGCCCGATCCAGGTAAAGGTGATCTGGAATACCGCATAGAGAAGAAGCAGGAAAATGAGGAAGGACTGGACGCCGTTTGCCATATAACGGTCAATTTTCTCCGAATTGGAAGGACTGACGGCCTGCACATTCACGGCCTGCGCCATGACTTGGTCAATCAGCTCGTAGCGGGCCGTGATGAGCTCTTCGTCAATCACCTCCGCAGACTTCCCGCTGGCCTTGATCTCCTGCACCCGCAGGATATGATCCTTCACCATCCGGCTCGGCTCATAATTCGCCATGACCGTGGAGGTGAATACATCCAGAATCTTCTCACGGCTCTTGCTGCTGCGGCCTACGGTCGAAATGACCGGCATTCCCAGCGCCTCTTCCATCTTCTTCAGATCGATCTTGATGCCTCGGCGTTCCGCATCGTCCTGCATGTTGAGGTCGATCAGGAGAGGGATCCCTTTCTCCAGAAGCTGCACCGTAAGGAAGAGATTGCGCTCCAAATTGGATGAATCAATGACATCCATGACGAGATCCAGCTTGTTCTCCGTCAAGAAATCAATGACGATTTTTTCCTCCGGGGAGCGCGCATTGATGCTGTAAGTGCCCGGAAGATCCACCACAGAGATGGCACGATCCTTGTAGCGCACATACCCGATTTTCTTGTCGACCGTCACGCCCGGCCAGTTGCCGATTTTCTGGCGCGCACCAGTCAGCTCATTGAAAATTGTTGATTTTCCTGTATTCGGATTGCCGGTAAGGGCAATTGCCAATGTTGACATTTCTTCACTTCTTTCTCACTCAAATGTTGCCAATCCTATCGACCCCATCAGCCGACCTGCTCCACCTCGACCATTTCCGCATCATCGCGCCGCATGGCAAGATGATAGGAGCGGATGCCGATTGCTATGGGATCCCCAAAGGGAGCCGACCTCAAAACGGTCACCTTCGTGCCGGGAATCAGCCCCATGGTCATCAGGCGCTGCTTCAGCTCGGAATCGCCGATGCTCTTCACCTTCAAGGTCATTCCCTGCCTGCCGTCTTTCAACGTCACGTCAAACACCTCCAAAACTTGAACAAAATGAAAATGATAATGATTATTTCTACACATCTAATGATAACTCCTATCATTGTCATCTGTCAAGTTGTTTGATGAAAATATTGCAAACATGGCGGTATCCCTTTTTATATATAGGAACGAGGTGGTGGGACACTTGCAGCATAAAAAGACTGGCAGACGAATCTGCCAGCCAAAAATTTGATATCCTTTTACTGTCCACTTGACGGGGAGCATATCATCAGCATTTTCCTTGCTCAAACTGTGCAAAGAAACTCGGAGGTACAACACAGACCTCTCCGGGCAAAATTTCCCGCTTTCCGCAAAGGCCGATGACTGCGCCGTCAACGACGAAATTCCTTCCTGCAATCGGGCCGCTCCCTGCAAGAAGTTCAGCGCTTTCCCTTTTCGCTATGGCCTCATCCATGCCCTGCCCCGTATACTTTGCATAGCTTTCCTTGATGGTCCAGATCCGCAAAAATTCCCGGGCGCGGCTTTTCTCATCCATTGCTTGGATGAGCTGATATTCCCGTTCCGTAAAAAAATGCCGGGCAATGGCCAGTGCGTCTTCCGCAGCCTCTTCCACATCCACGCCGCTGGGCATCTCCCCAACGCTGCACACGGCCCAATGCCTGCTGTGGGAAAGGCTGATCTCCCAGGAACTGCTCTCTGCATAGGGTTTTCCCCTTCCATCCCGCCAAACGGAGATTTCTTCCAATGGGCAGGATTCTTTTTTTGCAAGAACATAGCGAACGAGCAATTCTGCCCAAAGCGTACGGTTCCGATCGGCAGTGAAACGATAGAAGAGAATTTTTTCCTGCCGCTCAGGAGGAAAGAAACGCAAGAATTTTTCCACCGGCTTCTCCAGACGGTCCGTCAGGTTCAGCGCATAAACCTCAATCATGACATCCTCCTCCCCCTCAGCAGCCGGCCCATCCCTCGCTGCTTCCATGCAATTTAAGGAAACGCTGCTGGCGCCGGTGCGAACACAAATCCCATGCCATTTCATTATCCCATCAGCTTCTCTTCGCCATGAGCACGAACAGCACCGGCACGATGAAGATTCCCAGCACCGTGGCAATTGTCATGCCGCCGGTTACGGCAATTCCCATATTGTTTCTTGCCGCCGCTCCTACGCCGCTGGCCAGAGCAAGGGGTAGGCACCCCGCCACAAAGGCTATGGATGTCATCAGGATGGGACGCAGCCTGAGCTTTGCCGCTGTCATGACAGCATGAAGGGGGGATGCTCCCCGCTCCATGCGCTCCTTGGCAAACTCCACGATGAGAATGGCGTTCTTTGCCGCCAAAGCGATGACCAGCAAAATGCCGATCTGCATGTAGATACTGCCGGCCTGCCTGGCCGCCATCTCCGAAAGCAGCGCACCTCCTATGCCCACGGGAACAGATAAAAGCACCACGAAGGGAAGGCGCACGGACTCATAGAGCGCCACCATGCAAAGGAAGACGCAAAGCAGGGACAAGCCCAGAAGGAAGAGCACCGCCTTTTGGGCTTCTTTCCCCTGGCGGCTTTCTCCGGCCCAAGCTACCTGAAAGCCTTCCGGGACGCTTCTTGCCACCGCCTCCTCCATGGCATCCATGGCCTCGCTCACGGAATATCCGTCTTCCGGCACAGCCTCGAAATAGATGCTTCGTACGCCGTTGTACCGGGTAATGCTAGTGGGACCAGAGGATTCTTCGGCCCGTACCAGCGTCGAAAGCGGAACCATCGTTCCCGCCTCGTTCCGCAGGAAGATGAGTCCCAGGGCATCCGCTCCGCTTCGGTAGGAGGCATCCCCTTGCAGAACCACCTTGTAAACCTGGTCAAACCGAGTGAAATTGTTGATTTCTTCTCCGCCAAAGTTTACCTGCATGGCATGATACACATCGGTGAGGTCCACTCCCATCTCCTTCGCCTTGTCCTCACTCACGTCAAAATCCACGTAGGGAGCGGAGATGCTGAACTCCGATTCCACATCCGCCAGTTCCTTCCGTTCCTCCATGGCGGCGGTGACTTTCTGAACCACCGACAGCAGTTCCTCGTCCGTAT
>CALGGN010000040.1 GCA_937915915.1 uncultured Selenomonas sp.
AGTACATTGGCATGAAGAAGCTATATGGAATAGAATGTGACAGTAATTTGGAAATAGAATTTGATAAATATATTTTAGAGGGTGGATTTCCACATGCAGTGAAGCTTGAGAGCTTTGCTGATAAGCGAATTTATGTGAAGAGTGTTATTGACGAGATTTTTGATAAGGATATCCGTAAAAATAAAAAAATCAAGAATAAAGAACTGTTTCAAACAATACAGATGTTTGTGATTAATAATTTCGGTGCAACAATGTCGATAAAGCGGATTTGTGAATACCTTGAAAATACAACAAAAACCACAGTAAGAAAAGAAACAGTATATAACTATCTGTCTATTTTAGAAAATGCAAAGATTATCAGTAAATGCAGAAGATTTGATCTAAAAAGCAAAAAAAGCCTTCGTGGAGAAGAAAAGTATTATCTTTCAGATCTTAGTTTCTATTTTTGCAACAATACAGATAATAGAATTGAATATGGTACTGTATTAGAAAATATCATTTACAATTATGCGAAGAGTAGAGGTTATGAAATAAGTATTGGAAAAATAGGCAGACTTGAGGTTGATTTTATAGTTAGGGATATTAATATGGATTATGCATATATTCAAGTTGCCAGATATATTGATAATGGGAATATTGATGAGGAGGGCATTAATCTGACAGAGGAGAGGGAATATCGACCTTTAGAGCATATTAAGGATTCATATCCTAAATATGTTTTAACATTAGATCATCTTCTTCAAAAGAGAAACGGAATAAAACATGAAAATATTATAGATGTTATTGGACATGAAAAGTTATTTTAGAAAAGGATCAGGAGGATAAAATTATGGCACAGCTTTGGGGCGGAAGATTTACAAAGGAGACAGATCAGTTGGTATATAATTTCAATGCATCTATTTCCTTTGACCGGAAGTTTTATAAGGAAGATATTGAGGGCAGCATGGCGCATGTGAAAATGTTGGCTGCGACGGGAGTGTTGACAGAAGCTGAACGGGATGAGATATTATCGGGGCTTTCAGGAATTCTTAGTGATGTGGAGAGTGGAAAATTAGAGATTACTTCCGAATATGAGGATATTCACAGCTTTGTGGAGGCTAATCTTATTGACAGGATTGGTGATACGGGCAAGAAGCTTCATACCGGACGTTCAAGAAATGACCAGGTGGCTTTGGATATGCGTCTATATATAAGAAAAGAGATAGTGAATCTAAAGGAGCTTGTGAAGGAGCTTATGGTGGTGCTTCACGGACTTATGAAGGAGCATCTTGATACATTTATGCCGGGATTTACGCATTTACAGAAGGCTCAGCCTATTACACTGGCCCACCATTTCGGCGCATATATGGAGATGTTCAAGCGTGATTACGGAAGATTGTCAGATATATATGAGAGAATGAATTATTGTCCGTTAGGTGCGGGAGCACTTGCGGGAACAACCTATCCATTAGACCGTGAGATGACGGCAAAGCTTCTTGGATTTAAGGGTGCCACCCTTAACAGTATGGATTCCGTTTCGGACAGGGATTATGTTATCGAACTGCTCTCAGCACTTTCAACCATAATGATGCATTTATCCCGTTTTTCTGAGGAAATCATTATATGGAATTCCAACGAATATGGTTTTGTTGAATTGGATGATGCCTACAGTACGGGAAGCTCTATCATGCCACAGAAAAAGAATCCTGATATTGCTGAGCTTGTAAGGGGAAAGACCGGAAGAGTCTATGGTGCGCTTATGCAGATGCTTACTGCCATGAAGGGGATTCCCCTTGCATATAACAAGGATATGCAGGAGGATAAGGAGTTCACCTTTGATGCCATTGACACCGTAAAGGGATGTCTTGCATTATTTACAGGCATGATAAAGACCATGACGGTCAACAAAGAGACAATGGAGGCAAGTGCCAAGAAGGGCTTTACCAATGCAACGGATGCGGCTGATTATCTTGTTAACAAGGGTGTTCCCTTCCGTGATGCCCATGGTATTGTTGGTCAGCTTGTACTATACTGTATTGAGAAGAATATTTCCCTTGATGAAATGAGCTTAGAAGAGTATAAGAAGATATCACCTGTGTTTGAGGAGGACATTTACGAGGCAATCAGTCTTGAAACCTGTGTGGAGAAGCGTGAGACTATTGGTGCGCCCGGCAGAACCTCCATGGAGAAGGTGATTGCAGTGAATGAGGATTATTTGAAAGGATTATAAAGAAAAGAAAGAAAGGATGAAAAATTAGGCATGAATAATACAGATAAGGCAACAATGGATGCGGCTAGAAGAATGTTACAGGGAAAGATTGATATCAACGAGGTTTCAATGATGCTGGGGGTTCCGGTGGAGAAATTGCAGCCAATAAAGGATGAAGTTGATGAGCAGGTGCGTAAGGTATACGGTAATCTTGATTCCTATGATTTCAATGAGCCGGTACTTTTTGATAATTATGATGATCTTGGTAATGATGATGATATAAAGCCGGATGAAGAAGATGAATGATTGGTTTCATGGCATATGTTAGCAAATATAAATGCAGACTGAAGTGAAACATAGACAAAAACACGGAGCCGACAGGCGGCATAAAAAATGAGGATACAACATGAAGAAAAAGTATGATGTAATTATCGTGGGAAATGGTGTGGCAGGTCTTTTTGCAGCATTACAAGAATGTCATCCATTTCCATGGTGAGCATAGGCTGAACCGCCAAGCCGTTGAGAAAGTGATGGTGCCATTGATTCGGGAAATGACAAATTGTTGATTTTGAATGGGAAGCCCTCCTTCCTTTAAAGTCATGAAAAACAAAAACAATGAGCAAAAAGCTTGTCAAATAGGACAGAAACGCATACCTTTGTGGCGGGTTGAAAGGATTGCCCCAACGGGACTTCGGCATCCTGACAACCCGAAAACAAGTAAATCGTAAATCAAGTATAGTTAGAAGTCCGCACAAACCTAAACAACATGAAAAAGGCTGTGTTATTGTTCGCCATCCTAATGGCCAGCCATTTGACGAAGGCGCAAAGCTACTCTTTCCTTGACCACTACAATTTCGGCTGGTACATGCAGTATATGGAGAACTTCGCGGAGTTGAAAGACGGCAACATCTTGACTTGCACACGGTTGTTCAACATGGATGCTGCAGGGCATTACACGACAGACCACGGATACTTTTTCCTCAAGCTGAACCGCACGGACGCTTCCATTATGGACTCCATTTTCCTGCCCGACAATTACACGAATTTCTTTCTTTTAGAGCCGCATCCTTCGCAAGACGGCTACCTTTTCGTCAACCAGGTGTATGACTCTCTGACCGAAAGCAACTTCTTGAAAATACGACATTTCCATGATGACCTTGTTTTTGAGGATGAAATCTGTGTACCACTGATAGACACCGTCTATGGGGGGATGGATCTGTTCATGCTGGAAGAAGACAGTTTCCTCATGGTGAGCGACGAAGGCCACGGATCGCATACTATCCAACGCTTCGGTCTTGACGGCACGCTGACGAATAGGACTGTCTATCCCCAATCCGCGTTGGGCTTTATGAGTTCGACGGGCATCAAGACTTGGAGTGAGTCGCCAAAGGAATATGTACTTTGGGGTTATACACCAAGTTCGAATCCCAGCTTTCATTATAATGTGTTGGATTCGCTGCTGAACATTAGAGAAACCATAGCTTTGGAACATACGCCCCAATACCCCAACGTATGGTTTCAGCACGATGGATCAAACACGGTTGAGGTAATAGACGAAAGCACCTACCTTCTTGCCACCCCTTTCAATAAATACCATTTAGGTGATTCTCGATACCAAATTGGCGTACAGGTTACGAAGCGCGACAAGGCCACACATACGAATCTGAAGACTGTTTATTTCCCGTTTCATGTGGTATCAGACGGGATGACAAGTGCGAGCCCTTATGTCGTGGACGTGAGACAAACAGAGGAGGGACTCATCTACATAGCCTATGGTGATTTATCTGGATTGAACAAATTCTCCGTGGCCTTGTTGGATTCCGAACTGAACATCCTCTGGCTAAACTATTACCTCAATCTTATCAATGGGGATGACGCAGAATGCATGAAACTGCTGAATGATGGTGGCATAGGAATCGTAGGATTCAATTTACCAACTCCATTTTCAGGAACCAATTACTGTGTTTTTGCCCTTTTTGTCAACAACGACTACGACGCATTGGAGGAGCAGGGCTTCATCGTCCGTCCCTACGCCTACTGGCCCAATCCCGCCCAAGGCGAACTCCACCTGCAATACTCGCCCGACGTAACGCCCCAGCAAATCGAGCTTTACGACCTGC
>CALGGN010000041.1 GCA_937915915.1 uncultured Selenomonas sp.
ATCACCAGTGCAAGCAACCACTGGACATACGACAGCTACGGCGATCATGATACCCGCGGCGATCTGGAGTATCTCGGGACGAAGGAAAGTCCTTCCTATGCGCCGACGGATCCGAAAAAACAGGAACAGCGGGGAGGCTCTGTTCTCAGGGCCATGGCGCGCGCGTATCAGGCGAGCCGATAGATCCGATCCATGCGCTTTGCAAGGGGCAGATCATGGGTAATGATGAGCAGGGTGCGCTCTTTGCAAAAATCAAGGATCGCGTCCATGAGGGCGTGGGCAATGTCCTTGTCAAGTCCTGTGACAGGCTCGTCCAGAATGAGGATTGGCGCGTTGCTTGCCAGCGCCAGCGCGATCTGCAGGCGCTTCCGCTCGCCGCCGGAAAGATGGCAGGCGTTTTCCCCCAAGGGAGTGTCAACACCCTGCGGAAGTGAGGCAATGAGGGAATCCAGCTGACAGATGGAGAGATATTTCCATTGTTCCTCTTCTTTCACATGAGGGTGCAGCACAGCAAAATTTTCGCGGATGGAGCCGCTGAAAATGTAGTTCAAGGTGGTCGCACAGGAAATGGCGGCAGGGAGCTGGCCATAGCGGAGTGTTTCGTATGGTATGCCGTCCATGCGGATCGTTCCGCTGTCGACGCTCCAGAGATTCGCGAGCAGGTAGAGCAGGGTGGTTTTTCCCGTGCCGCTTTCGCCGATGATCGCGACGTGTTCGCCCTGTTCCAGATGGAAGGACAGACTTTGAAGGACAGGGACATCCGGCAGGTAGGAAAAAGAGATCTTCCCTGCGGAGAGCTTGCTGCCTGTCAGCTTTTGTCCGGCGATGTCTGGAGGTAGAGCCGTCGGCTGATGAAGCGGGACGCGTTTTGCGGCGGACAGCGTTTTTTGCCATGCACGGGCGGCGGCAGGGAGTTCGGCATAGTTTTCCAGCAGAGCGAGCAGGACGAGAAGCCACACGGCGAATCCGATGCCGGAAAGAGCACCGGTGGAAACGCAGGGAATCAGCAGGAAGAGCAAAAGGGCAAGGATGCAGCGCTGCTGCAAAAGCGAGAACTGCTCCCAGCGGTTTTCCTGCATCCGGATCTCCATATGCAGGGCGCGCAGCTTGGATGCGGCATCCTGCAGTATATGCTCTGCTGCGGAAAGGCTGTTGGCAGCCATGAGCTCTTCGCGTCCGTCCTGCACATCCAAAAGTTTTTCCCGATAAGCGGCTTCAGCGACTTGGAGCTGCTTTTCTGCTGTCTGTGCTGCGTAGTACGATGGGACGAGGCATAGGAGCCAGCAAGGGAGCAGCAGGCAGGCGGACGGACCAATGAGCGGAAAGAGCATGAGAACTGCGGGAATGGTCAATAGCAGACTGAAAAGGGGCGGGGCAAGCACACGGGGATAAAAGTCCCGCAGGGTATCGCAGCCGGCCGTCAAGTCATGGAGCAGGGCGCCCTCCTGCAAGCTGCCGCCGCGCAGGGGAAGCAGCGCTTCCGCCCGCAGGTAGAGCTGTGTGCGGAGCGCCGTGAGCATTCGGAACACCGCGCGATGGGAAAGCCAGCGATCAAGGTAGCGGAAGACGGCGCGCCCGAGGCCGCAGGCGCGGACCAGCGTGATGCCAATGGCAAGCGTATAAAGCGGCGGATGCATCGCGGCAGATGCAATGAGCCATGCGGAAGCGCCCATGAGCAGGATGCCCGCAAGTGAGGCACTGAGCCCGGAGACGGCAGCGGGCAGCAGGGCTTTGACAGGAAGCATGGAGCAGAGTTCCCGAAAGGTTGCAAATGTCTGTCTCATGCTGATGGCCCTCCTTGTGATGTTCCTGTTTCCAGATGTATGAGCCGCGGCGCCCACTCCAGTACAACGGGACGATGGGATGCCAGCAGGACCGTGCGCCGATAGCAGAGCTTTTCCAGCGTCTGCAGCATGACCTGTTCGCCTTCTGTGTCCAATCCCGCCGTGATTTCGTCCAGCAGCAAAAGTGATGCTTCCTGCAGGATTGCCCTGGCGAGCCCAAGCCGATGGATCTGCCCGTGGCTCATGGAAACGCCGTTCCGGCCCATTTCGGTGTCCAGTCCTTTGGGGAGGCGCAGGAACCAGTCCTTGAGACCTGCCTGCTCCACGGCTTCCAGCAGTTTTTCGCCGGTGATCGGATGAAACATGGAAAGATTTTCCCGAAGCGTAGCTTGAAATATGTGGGGAGTCTGCGGCACGTAGGCAAGGTGCCGGTAGAGAGAATCCTTTTTCATACGATGCATGGGGAGCTCATTGAGCAGAATCTCGCCTTGTGTGGGGGCATGAAGCCCTGCGGCAAGTTTCAGGAGCGTGGACTTTCCTGCTCCGCTGGCGCCGGAAATCACGGTCGTGCTCCCTGCGGGAAAGTCTAGTGTGAGTCCTTGGAGAACAGGTGCGGCATGTTCTGGATAGCAAAAGCTGACGTCCCGGAAATGCAGGGAAGGAGGTACCTGAAGCCTTGCATGGGATTCCGGGCCCTGAGCCGACGTATTGTCTTTCAGGAAGGCCCGCCATGCCTCGTGGCTTTGCTTCGCCTTGATGCCTGCATGGAACGCGGTTCCGCTTTGACGAATCGGGAGATAGAATTCAGGAGCGACGAGCAATGCAAAAAAGGCGGAAAGAAAATCCAAGGAGCCGGAAAGCAGGCGCAGACCGATGCTCACCGCAATGAGCGCGATGGAGAGCGTGGTGATGAGCTCCAAGGCAAAGGCGGAAACAAATGCAAGCTGCAGCACGCGCAGCACCGCGCCTCCGGAAGCGTCGCTCCATGCTTCCAGCCGCGAGAGCATTGCCCTGCTGCGCCCGAAGAGCTTCAAGGTCGCCAGTCCCTGCAGCAGCTCATGAAAGCCGGCATTCAACTTGATGAGTTCCTGCCAGGCGGCCTCGTTCCGCTCTTTTGTCACCCGTCCGATCAGATAGAGCAGAAAGGGGGCGATGGGAAGCGTAACAAGGAACAGCAGGGCAGTATAGATGTCCGTGCATGCTGTCACCGCGAGAAACAGGGGAATCAGCACGATGCAGGAGATGAGATGCGGCAGGACGATGCGGAAAAGGTCGTCGATGCTTTGCACACTGTCCAATGCAAGCGACAGCAGTTGTCCGCTGCGTTTTTCCCCGGTTTGGCTCCACAGCAGCGCATGGTGAAGCTTTTGCCGCATGTTCTCCTGCACGGCAAGGGAAAGACGGCTGCAGATACGGGCGGTGCAATATGCGGGAAGGCTGCGTGCACATACGCTGAAAAGCAGCACCAAAAGACTTGGTGCTGCTTCTTTCCACGTTCCTGCCTGAAGAAAGACAATATCCGTGATGTTTGCCATGGCTCCTGCCATGCCAAGAATGGAAAGCCCGCGCAGAAACTCCAGCAGGAGCAGGATACGCAGGTCTTTCCGAGATGGGGAAAGAATATTCCGTAGCGAAAGATGTTCTATATCAATCATGTCCTTGTCTGACATCCTCTTCTGTCACACGTTTGCGGAAAATCCAGTAGGTCCAGCCTTGGTAGATCAGCACGACAGGCACAAGACAGAGCGCTGCGACGGTCATGATCTGCAGCGTCAGTTCCGAGGAGGATGCGTTGTAGATCGTGAGGCTCCATTCCGGCATGAGGCTCGACACCATGAGGCGCGGGAAGAGCCCCGCAAAGAAGCCGACGGTCGTGCAGACTACGGCGAGGGAACTCAGCGTGAAGGACGCGCGGAATTTTTCGTCGCGGATGGACTTGACGGCTCCCAAGAACAGGACGGCCGCTCCCAAAAGTGCAGCAAGAGCGACGGGGCTTTTCAGGATGTCCGTATTGCTGCCGGTCAGCAGCAGGCACGCCACGAAAGCGGCCGCCGCGCAGGCACCGAGCTTCAGCGCTGTCCTGCGGATGCGATAGATGAGCCCCGTGTGCGCCAGCCGGATGGTGAGGAACGCCGCGCCGTGAAAGGCGAATACGAAGAAGAACGCGAGGCCTCCGATGATCGTATAGACACTCAGCAGGTCAAAGAAGCTTCCCGTGTAGTGCATATTGCCGTTGATGGGCAGCCCCTGCGCAAGATTCGTTACCGCGACGCCCCAGAGGAACGCAGGGATCGCGCTGCCGAAACAGATGGCTGCGTCCCAGCTCCGCCGCCAGCAGGCGCATTCATGCTTCGTGCGCAGCTCGAAGGCGACGCCGCGCAGGATGAGCGCCAGCAGCATGAGGAACAGCGCGAAGTAGAAGGTGCTGAACATGGTGGCGTAGACATGGGGGAACGCCGCAAAAAGCGCGCCGCCCGCTGTGATCATCCAGACCTCGTTGCCGTCCCAGACCGGGCCGATGGTGCGAATGACCATGCTGCGTTCCTCGTCCTTGTCGCTGAGGAAGGGAAGCAGCGTGCCAACACCGTAATCGAACCCTTCCAAGAAGAAGAAGCCTGTGAACAGGACGGTGACAAGAATGAACCAAAGCACCTGGAGTTCCATCATGCATCCCTCCCTTCCGACGCCATCTCCACGATGGAGGTTTTGCGGATGAAGTGCATTGCGGCATAGAGCGCCGCAATGGCAAGCACAAGATAAATCAGGGTGAACCCGACCATGGTAAGCCCGACCTCTGTCGTTGTGAGATTCGGGGAAACGGCATCATAGGTCCTTTGGAGACCCACGACAATCCAAGGCTGACGTCCCCCCTCTGCGATGTACCAGCCCACCGAATTCGCAAGGAAGGGCAGCGGCAGGAGCCAGGGAAGGAGCTTCAGGAAGCATGGATAGTCAAGGATGCGTTTTCTGTGGAGCAGGAAAAGGGCAAGGGCCGCGATCGCAAGCAACGCCCCGCCGCTCGCAATCATGATGCGGAAGCTCCAGAAGAGCCCTTTGACATCCGGGATATAGTCGCCGGGACCATAGGTTTCCGCTGCCATCTGCTGCAGCTCATTGATGCCCTTGACCTCGCCCTCCGGCTTGTTATAGAGCATGAAGGAAAAGACGCCGGGAACCGCGATCTCGAAATCATTTTTGCGGTCATAGGCATTGACATCCGCCACGACGGCAAAGGGGGCGGGATTTTCCGTCTCCCAAAGTGCCTCCACGGAGGAGAGCTTCATGGGATTTGCCTCCGCAAGATACTGGGTATGCATGTGTCCGCTTCCCATAGCTCCCAGAATCCCGATCAGCAGATAGACGGAGGCGAATTTCATGCACTCCGTGAAAGGCTCACGGGATGCCTTGTCATGCAAGAGCTTCCAAGCGCAGACCGCCAAGACAACAAAGCCTGCGGTGCTGATGCCCGCGAACAGCGCATGGGAGTACTCGCCCAGCGCGTAGGGGTTCGTGACGAGCGCGAAGAAATCCGTCATTTCGGCGCGTCCGTTATGGATGGTATAGCCTACGGGATGCTGCATGAAGGAGTTCGCGACCAGAATCCAGAACGCCGAAAGGTTGCTTGCGAATGCCACGATCCAGATGCAGGCGCAGTGGAGCTTCGGGGACAGGCGATCCCAACCGAACATCCAGATGCCGAGAAAGGTGGATTCCAGGAAGAAGGCGGTCAGCGCCTCCAGTGCCAATGGCGCACCAAAGATGTCCCCCATGAAGCGGGAGTATTCCGACCAGTTCATGCCGAAGTGGAACTCCTGCACGATGCCGGTCACAACGCCCATAGCGAAGTTGATGAGGAAAATCGTCCCAAAGAACTTCACGAGCTTCTTTGAGGTCTTCTTCCATTTTTCCTGCTTCGCGAGCACATGACAGGTCTCCAGAAGCGCCACAAAGATGGAGAGCCCCAAGGTGATCGGGACAAACAGGAAATGATAGGTGGTCGTGATGGCGAATTGCAGCCGCGACAGAAACACTACGTCCATAAGTACACCTCTTTTCATTTTTGAAAGGATGGAAATGATGCTTCATTTGTATTATACATGATTCGCGGGAATTTTTAAATGGTTTCAAAAATTTTTCACAGTAAACTCCATGCGAAACGGTGTTTCGCATTACGCCCTTACATGAAATCTAAGCTCCCACTGCGTCTTCGACTTGTGCTCGCTAAGATTTCATAGTAAAAAAACTCTCTATCAAGAGAGAGTTTTCGTCACTCTCATCTTCATAGGTCCTGCCTATAGGAATTGGCACCGTTTTGAAGCTCTTCCACGCTCCAATGGTTGCCGCAGCTTCATCGGGCCTGTCCCTCCACTGCTCTGGATGAGTTCTCGTATTCAGTTCGATAACACCATACCATAGATGCCCCTATGTTGTCAAGAAAAATCCTTCCATGCCGGGGCCGTTTCATACGTTCCTAAGCGATTAAAATTTCAGATATTCCTTCAATTTCCCAAAATCAATGAAGGTCTCCGTGTCCGGATGTTTTCTCAAAGTATCCTGATGTTCCTCCTCGGCCTCTTGAAAGCTCTTGAGTTCCATTGCCAGCGCATGGCAGCGCCGTGCGAGCTTCGGGTCATGGTTGGGATCGTTCATGGTGATGCCGACGCAGGAAACTGCGGGGGGCCTGCCGCGATTGGCAATGAAATTCAGGTGAAGCTCCACTTGCGGTTCGTCCTCTGCATCTGCGTAAAAGACGCCGCAGCGGTACATGGGGCCTCTCGCTTTTCCCTGTCCGTCCTCCGCGTAGGGATTCACCACGGCAAAGAGGACATCCATGAGCCGGGAGAGATCCATCTTCTTGGGATTGTACTCCACCTCCACCCCCATGTAGGCAACGACTTCGCCCCCTGCCACGGCGGAGCAGCCTGCACCTTCCTTCCCGTTGATATAGCCGGTTCGCGTGCTCACCACCCCGGGCAGGTCCCGAAATACCTCCTGAAGTTCATGAAAATCGCCGCCGGAAAAATAGATTTTCTTGGTGTACATCCAACTCACCCCTCCTTTTCCGGATGGAAGATATCCACCTGCCGCATGGCAGCCCGCTTGACATCGAAGAGATTGACCAACTCCGCCACGGCCTGCGTCGGCGAAACCGTCCCCTTCAGCACTGCCTCACGGATTTCCGGCATACGCCCCGTCACCACAACATCCTCAAAGAAGAGATTGTGGAGATGCTCGTCGATCATGCTGTGCATCCAGTCGAGAAGCTGCCCGTCCCGACGCTTTTTCCAAACGCCGCTTTCCTGTGTCATGCGCTGGAATATCTGAATGACGTTCCAAAGCTCTTTCAGCCCTGTTTTTTCCAGCGCGGAACAAAGATAGGCATGGGTCTCCCAACCGGGGGTGGCAGGACGGATATATTCGATCATGCGCTCGTATTCGCCTCTGGCGATTTTGGCCTTGACGAGATTGTCTCCATCGGCCTTGTTGATGACAATGGCATCCGCCAGTTCCATGATTCCTTTTTTTATCCCCTGCAAATCGTCTCCCGCTCCCGTGAGGACAATCAAAAGGAAGAAGTCAACCATGGAACGCACCGTTGTTTCCGATTGCCCGACGCCCACGGTTTCGATGATGATGACATCATACCCTGCCGCCTCGCACATGAGCATGGTCTCACGGCTCTTTCTCGCAACGCCGCCCAATGTCCCGCCCGCGGGCGACGGACGGATAAATGCCTCCGGCCGGCGCGAAAGCGTCCCCATGCGGGTCTTGTCTCCCAAAATGGATCCCCTGGTGACCGAACTGGTGGGATCGACGGTGAGAACCGCTACCCGATGCCCCTCGTCACAGAGCATATTGCCAAACGCCTCAATGGTGGTGCTTTTTCCGGCGCCGGGAACACCGGTAAAGCCAATGCGGAGCGCCTTGCCCGTGCGGGGAAGAAGCCGCTGCAAAACCCGCTGCGCCTTGGCAAAGTGACGAGGGCTGTTGCTTTCAATGAGCGTGATGGCGCGGGAAAGCGTCATGCGGTCCCCCCTTGCCACCCCCTCCACATAGTCATCCTCGGAGAGAATCATGCGCCGCTTGGGTTTCATCTTTCCGCTTTGGATGGCAGGGTTGATATTCCCCACCGTCGTGTCCTTGATGCCGTCAATGCCGCTCATGACGCTGCAGGCAAATTTCTCGTTGGGTTCCTCCGGTACCCAGCTTGGCCTTGAGGTTGTGTATTTCTGTTCCATTTTCGTCTCCTCGTGCCTTTCAAAACAAGCCTTTCCGCAGGAAGAAGCGCGCGGAAAGGCTTGCCGAATTCTGTTATTCTTCCATCTCTTCCTTGGCACGATCCATGAGCAGGGTCAAAAGCTTGATGCCCGCTTCGGGAATGTTGGTTCCCGGCGCGAAAATCGCCACGGCTCCATGCTGGTAGAGATTGTCATAGTCCTGCACGGGGATGACGCCGCCGATGCAGACCATGATGTCTTCACGCCCCAGTTTCTTCAGTTCATCCACCAACTGCGGCAGGAGGGTATTGTGTCCTGCGGCCAGAGAACTGAATCCCACCATGTGGACATCGTTGTCCACGGCATCCTGGGCAGTTTCCTCCGGAGTCTGGAACAGCGGTCCCACATCCACATCCCAGCCCATGTCGGCAAAGGAAGAGGCGATGACCTTCTGTCCGCGATCATGGCCATCCTGTCCCATTTTGGCCACGAAGATGCGGGGACGGCGTCCCGTGAGCCTCTCGAACTCATCGGCCATGCCCCTTGCTTTGTCCAGCTCACTCTTGTCGGTGAACTCGGAAGAGTACACACCGGAAATGGTATGGATGATCGCCTGATAGCGTCCCGATACCTTCTCTACCGCATCGGAGATCTCCCCCAAGGAGGCCCGTACCCTTGCAGCCTCCACGGCGCACTCCAAAAGGTTTCCATTGTCCCGGCTGTCCGCTGCCTTTGTGATGGCTTCCAGAGCGGCGCGAACATCGTCCTCGTTGCGCTCCCGACGGAGCTTCTCCAAACGTTCCACCTGAGCGTTCCGGACGGCGGTGTTGTCAATGGCCAGAATCTCCAAAGGATCTTCCTTTTCCAGACGATACTTGTTGAGCCCTACAATGGTCTCGTTGCCGGAGTCGATCTGGGCCTGACGGCGAGCCGCCGCCTCCTCGATCCGCATCTTGGGAAGGCCGGTGGAAATGGCCTTTGCCATGCCCCCCAGAGCCTCCACTTCCTGAATATGCGCCCAGGCACGGCGAATGATCTCGTTGGTGAGGGCCTCCACATAGTAGGAGCCGCCCCATGGGTCAATGATTTTGCAGACGCTGGTTTCGTCCTGAATGTAGAGCTGGGTGTTTCGCGCAATACGGGCAGAGAAGTCGGTGGGCAGGGCGATGGCTTCGTCCAGGGCGTTGGTGTGCAAGGACTGTGTATGTCCCAGAGCTGCGCCCATAGCCTCCATAGCGGTGCGTGAGATGTTGTTGAAAGGATCCTGCGCCGTGAGAGACCAGCCGGAAGTCTGGCTGTGGGTACGAAGGGCCATGGACTTCGGATTTTTCGCACCGAAGGACTTGACGATCTTCGCCCAGAGGACACGAGCCGCCCGCATTTTCGCCACTTCCATGAAGTAGTTCTTGCCGATGGCCCAGAAGAAGGAGAGCCGTTTGGCGAAGGCATCCACTTCCAGCCCTGCCTTGATGCCCGTACGGATGTACTCAAGGCCGTCCGCCAGGGTATAGCCCAGCTCGATATCCGCCGGCGCGCCGGCCTCCTGCATGTGGTAGCCGGAAATGGAGATGCTGTTGAACTTCGGCATGTACTTCGTGGTGTACTCGAAAATATCGCCGATGATGCGCATGGACATTTCCGGCGGATAGATATAAGTGTTGCGCACCATGAATTCCTTCAGGATATCGTTCTGGATGGTGCCTGCCATGATGGCCTTGTCCACGCCCTGCTCAACGCCGGACTGGATGAAAAAGGCGAGAATCGGCAGAACTGCGCCGTTCATGGTCATGGAAACGGACATCTGATCCAGAGGAATGCCAGAGAACAGGATATTCATGTCCAGCATGGAGCAGACGGACACACCCGCCTTGCCCACGTCTCCCACGACGCGGGGATTGTCTGCGTCATAGCCTCGATGGGTGGGCAGGTCAAAAGCGATAGAAAGCCCCTTCTGGCCTGCAGCCAGATTCCTGCGGTAGAAGGCGTTGGATTCCTCCGCTGTGGAAAATCCCGCATACTGGCGTACCGTCCACGGACGGAAGACGTACATGGTAGAGTACGGCCCCCGCAGACAGGGAGGGATGCCGCTGGCGAAGTCCAGATGATTCATGTGGTCATACTCATCGTGGTTGTAGAGTGGCTTTACGGGGACATGTTCCATCGTCCGCCCGATCAGGGAATCGTATTCTGCGCCCGCCTTTGCCTCGAACAGCTTCCTCCATTGTGCGGCGTCCGCCTGTGGAGCGTCCTGCAGGCTCATCTTCGTGAAATCAGGGTTTGTGTAGGCCGCCATTATGCAATCATCCCTTTCTTCTTCTGCAAGAGCTGCAGGATCTTGTAACAGTTGGCGCGGACGGAGATGTACTCGTCAATGCCCGCATTGTTGTAAGTGTCCAAAAGGTCCTTCGGCGCAGCTCCCGCAAGGAACACCGTCGCCTTGGGCAAAACCTCGTGAAGCTTCGGCGCCAAAGCCGGCACGATTTCGGGATAGGCAGCATCCGTGGAGCAGATGACCACAGCATCCGCTCCGGACTCCTTCGCGGCAGCGGCGGCATCCTCCACGGTTTCAAACCCGTTGTTGCCAAGCACCTCGAAGGCTCCCACCTGCAGGAATCCCGTGGTGAAATCCGCCCGTGCCTTGTGCTGAGGAATAGGTCCCATGTTGGCCAAGAAGATTTTCACATTATCCCCATGTTTCTCCCGATATTCCTCCGTGGTTTTCCGCAGGGCCTCAAAGCGCTCGCTCCAGCGATGCGGCAGGATGGGATCCACCTGTTCTGTTGACCGGTTCCCATCGTGCAGGGCCTCTGCCAGCTCTGCAATCGTGGCTCCCGCCTGAGCTGCCCGGATGGCCGCATCCACCGGATTCTCCCCTGCGTCCTTGAGAGCCGCGAGTTGCTCCTTTTTGAAGGGCTCGTCGATATCGGAAAGGTATGCTTCCACATCCGCCTTGCGTTGCTTTTTGAGCTCTTCCACATCCTCCGGGCGGGCATCCAGAAGCTTCTCTGTCATGTTCGGGTACATGTTGTTGCCGACAATGCGATCCCGGCGAAGCTCTGCTGCCTTGAACCGTGCCTCCAGGACGGAGGCGATTTCACTCTGGGGATATCCTTCTGTGAGGGCTTTCACGATGCCCCCTTTTGCCTCGATGCTCTGGAACTCCTCCCAGATTTTTTCCTTCATCTGCTTTGTCAGCGTCTCCACTGCCCAGGACCCGCCTGCCGGATCGATTGGCTGCAAGAGACCGAATTCCTCCTGCAAGATGATCTGCACATTGCGGGCAATACGACGGGAAAACTCGTCTCCCTTGCGGATCGGCTCGTCAAAGGGACTGCTCTCAAAAGAATCCAGGCCCCCCACCACGCCGGAGAAGATCTCCGTGGTGTTGCGAAGCATATTGACATAGGGGTCGTAGACTGTCTTGAAAAAGAGGGCAGGACGAGCATGGATGTGCATGCGCTGGGCTTCGGCGCTGCCGCCAAAGGCGCCCACGATCTGTGCCCAAATGGGGCGCACGGCGCGAAGCTTCGCAATCTGCAGGAAGAAGTTGGCTCCCATGGAGAAGCCGAACATGATCTGTTTCGCCGCATCGTCGATGGAAACACCGCGATCCAGCAGCGCCCGAAGATAGGAAACCGCCATGGAAAGGGTGTAGGCCACCTCCTGGACATCGTTGGCGCCGCCCTGGCTGAATACATCGCTCCGAGCGAAAATCGTCCGAAGCTCCGGTGCATGCTCCTTTGTCCATTTGGCGCAGGCTGCCATTTCATCGTAGAGCTGGGAGACGGAGGCCCCGTTCCTGCCGTGCTCCGCAAGCTCCCCAATGGGATTCGCACCAATGACCCCTTTGAGCTTGGAGATGTCCTTTCCCGATGCCTTGAGGGTGCCCATAGTGAGAGCGAGCATGGGAAGTGCTGAGGCTCCAGCGTAGATGTAAAGAGGGAATTTTTCCAAGTCCAGCTCATCCAGAAGCGTATGCACGTCATCGATGGTCGTCACGCTCACGCCCTTGTCTCCCGGCGTCTCTGCATCCCGAACGTCCCGAGCGGCAAGGCTCGCACTGTCCAAACGTACATGGTAGATGGTGGCTCCCTTCTCCTGCTCGTGGCGCAGGAGTTCATTGTTCTCCTTTGGCAGGGTTTCGTCACATACTTGGGCAATCCCCCAGGGTTTCCCCACATAGCCGTTCTCCTGTGCACCCCGCAGGAAATCCCCCATGCCGGGGAAGGATGCCTTGGGCAGGATGTCCTCCGTTCCCGCCCGCGTGTACATGGGATCAAAGGTAATGCCCTCGTAGGTTTTGGTGTACATCTTTTTTTCGAAGGGCGCTCCCTTCAAAAGGGCGACACACGCCTCCTTCCACTCTTCGTAGGTGGGGGGAGTGAACTCGTCCAACGGCACGTCCGGAAAGTCCGTCTGTTGCTCGGCCTTTTTCAGAATGGCCTGCAGATCCAGCTCTTCCGTTTTCTGTCCACCGGTCTCATTGCTCATAGTACAGCCTCCTCTTACATTTTTTCACACAAATAGCGGCAACCCGCCTGCGAAAATGCCTGCAGATTGCCGCCCGTGATTTCTTTTTCCGAGCACAATGCACCTCTGGCGAAACTATCGCCAAAGGCAGCACATCCCTACAAAAAACCGGCTTGCATACACAAGCCGGAGGATGCCACTATGCCATGCTCTTCAAAGCACAGTCCCAATCCCCTACCCATCGCTCGCAGGTACAGGCGGTGAGAAAATCCCCCTCACGCCAACGGTGATGCTAGAACAGGCAGTTCTCCTGGCTCGGCTTCATCGTGCTGCGCGCCTTCCCAAGGTACTCATATCTACCCCAGTGACATCATGCGCAGAACTCCACCCTACAGTGGCGGGACCGCTTCGGCTTGGCAATGGCTTGACCGAATTCCCTATTAAGTCCTGTGGACACCTGTTCCCTGCTATTTGTTGTTTGCTAAGGATAATATTAATGCAGTTTATGTTTTTTGTCAAGAATTGAGAAAATATTGCATAAATATCTAAAAAAATCCCCGAGGTTTCATCCTCGGGGTGCTGCCATGAGAGGCCGCAAACTAGAACTGAAATGAATGAGCAATGAACCCCCAAAGAACCTCTCTGGGGGAAGGAACAATCAGGATGCATCAGGCATCATGGGCATTCCTTTCCTCAGAGCTCTTGGAAGAATCTTCACACGCAAACAGGCCCTTTTCCCGAAAGTTGGAAAGGGGCCTGTTTCTATCGTACATTTCAGTTCTCTAATATTCCGATCTTGTAAGGAAACGCTGATTAAATGAGCTTTTGTCATTGTCGAAGGATTTTTCTGTCAGGCAAGAAAGATGTCGTGAAGTCGTAGCAGAGCTACGTCGAACGGCATCTGACGCAGTATGACAGAAAAAGACTCGGCAAGGGCAAAAGGGAATTAATCAGTGTTTCCTTTTATTTTTTTCTTAATAATCTTTCGCCATACGACGTAATCTTGCGTAAAATTTATGGAACGATGTGCATTGACGCTCATTTTTTCATGTTGTGCAATAAATGAAATTTTTCAGAAATGCACTGTTCTCGCGCACACTTTTGATGTATAATATGATATGTACACACAGGGGACAATATCCAGGGAGGACACCAAATGATAACCATCAAACAGCTCGCCGAGGTATGCGGCGTATCCCGAGGCACGGTAGACCGCGTGCTGAACAATCGGGGCAATGTGAAGCCGGAGAAGCGGGAACTGATCCTGAGAAAAATGAAAGAACTCAACTACCAGCGGGATCCCGTGGGCAAAGCACTCGCCGCCAAGCGGAAGCACCCCGTGCTGGCTGTGCTCATTGCCGCATCTGAGATTCCTTTCTTTGAACCGATGATCCGTACGATGCAGAAAGAATCTCGTAAATATTCCAGATTCGGGCTCAAAGTCATATGGAAACTCTTAAAAGGTTACGATATCGAGCAGCAAGCCCAAGCTCTCGACGAACTCCGCCCGCAGGTCAACGCCATCATCATCAACCCGATCAATGACAACCGTATCGTCCGACGCCTGAATGCCTGTATTGACGACGGCATCTTCGTGGTAACCCTCAATAACGATGTGGAGCAAGCAAAGCACCATTACTACGTGGGAAGCGACTATACAAACGGAGGCGAAACGGCTGCGGCGCTGCTGCAAATGATCGGTCCGAAGCAGCTCCGCGTGGGCATTGCGCTCGGTTCCCGAAAGATTCTCGGGCATCAGCAGCGGCTTGCCGGATTCCAGCACATCCTGCAGGACGATCCGAACTGCCGCATTCTGGACATTACAGAGACCCGTGACGATGACTTTACCGCATATGATGCCATGCTTCGGATGATGCAAGACCATCCCGACATCAATTCCCTCTTCCTCCTGAGCTCCGGCGGTGCCTATGGCGTAGGACGAGCTCTGAAATCACTCGAACGCAATGATATGACCATCGTCGCGTTTGATACGACACCCCCGATCATCGACCTCATGCGCTGCCGCATCATCCGCGCCGCACTCTATCAGCACCCCAGGCAGCAAGGACAGCGCGCCATGCTGCTAGCCTATGACTACCTCATCAACGGAATCGAACCGGAACATGAGCAATACATCATCAAGAACGAGATCCGGATCCTGCAGAATCTGTGAAGTGAACAAATTAAGTTTCTAGGGAAACACTGATTAAATGAGCTTTTGTCATTGTCGAAGGATTTTTCTGTCA
>CALGGN010000042.1 GCA_937915915.1 uncultured Selenomonas sp.
GGATAGTTGATTTGCGATGTCGTAAAATAAATGCTCACGTCCGGCGCTTTGGCAAAACTGTCTGCCCAGCGTATGCCCATAGGCAGGGACAGAGTCTGCCCTCTGCCGGTGGCGAGGTCAAAGGACCAAATCCCCTCATCGGGGAGATTGGCCATAAAGAGCTTTCCTCATAACATCCGACCTTTCTTCTATTGGCAAATGCTCTTGATCCAGTCAATAAACGTCCCAGTAGATGTGCCTTCCCTGCTGCCGTGTTCCATATCCCAGACAAGATGGTAATCCGTATTGAGTCCCTTGGCAGCTGCGGCAAGGCAGATATTGTACCCAATGCTGAAGGACGTGTGCTGATCGGCAGTTCCGCTGCGATGCCGCCAGTATTTGGCAGGGTGAACAGCTGTCAGACCATCTGTTCCCAGGAGAATATGGGTGGCATTCAGGAGCTTCGTCTGTTCTTCTGCTATGGCGGCCTCGTTGCCTTTCAACGCCTCTGCAATATAGTTTTCTACTGCCGTAGCATCAAATCCGTCCAGCTTTGAGAGTTCCTCATAATTGTCGGCCAGTATCCTGGCAACGCTGCGGGAAAAATGTACTCTGTCCTTCTCAGGGAGGCCAAAGGCATCGTTTTCCGCCGATTTATCCATGGGATCAAAGCCGGGAATGGCCTTGTTGCGTTTGCTGACCAGCCCCGTTCCCACCATGAATCCGGCCATATCCGTCACGCGGAAGCTGCCGTCCGATTCTTTGCGGAGCCAGGCGGCAGAGTCCGGGTAGGCTTCGGCTATGTCGAATCCACTGTTGGCAGCCATGGCATTCAAGGCAGCGGATATATTTTGCAGTACGGCATCATAGTAGGAGCCGGAGCGGAGCCCCGTGAGAGTCAGGGCTTTGCCGCTTCCATCCTTGAGCTTGAGCCCATTGAGATAACCGACAAAGGCTTCGGCGGAAAGTTCCTGGAGCCGCTTGTCAAATGCCGTGAGCGTTCCCTTATAGGTGCCGCCTTTATCTGCCAGATCCACCCACCACCAGGCATAGGCGAGGTCGGCGTTTTCGATGTCGGCAATGGGACAGTACATCTGTGCGGCATAGATGTGATCCGGGTAGGCGCTTTCGTAGCTGCCATCGGCATTTTTCGTGACACCCAGTGCGCCGGATTCATACAGGAAGGGGTAATACTCCTTCATATCACCGGAGGCACCGAGGATGGAACTCATCTGCCCTCCGCCGGAGGTGCCGACAGATATGATGCGCTCCTTGTCGCCCGGAAGTACAGCTGCATTGGCGCGAAGGGCGATAATGCCGGATTTCAAATCCGCCATCTGTGTGGGCGCCTTGCCGGTGTGGATGCCATTCGCGTCCACGGCATCACGGCTGCGCGCCCCGGCGGTAACATATACCATGCCTTCCTTGATGTAGTCGGTATCGACGGCGCGGGGCGAGCTGGAGCGCCAGCCGCCGCATTCGTTCAAATAGACGATGGGCGCCGTGTCTGCTGTGTAACTTCCCACGACGGACTCATGGTCGATGCCGATGAAATTTCCCGCCTTGTCCGTTTTCAGGTAGGCCGCAGGGACATAAATAAGCATGGTCTGGTTGGCAAGGTTTGTCACATTGGCATTCATGTAAACGCCCTGATATACGGCACCCTGTTGCTCACCACCGGGAAAACCGCCCAAATGCGGGACTGCCTTGCCATCCATGGGGGGAAGTCCTTCCGGCCTACGCTCCTCATTGTTGGCTCCCACATTGATTTTCGTTTCCCTGCCTGGAACGGGCTGTCCCTTTTCATCTGTGAATACGAGGGTGTAGTATGTGCCGTCCTCGCTTTTTAGCCAGCGATATACACCGGCTTTCATGCCGGCCGCATAGTCCAGATAAAGTGAAGCGTCCACATTGGCATGAGCCACGTTTCCTGCGATGGTGCTGACATCTGCGCTCATCGCCTGGGGAGCGGCACAGCCGCAATCCTGGCCGCAAGCCAGTGCCGCAATGCCAATGACTGCGCTGCATAAGATTTTCTTTAGCCGCAGCTGTCTTATTGAATCCATCCTGACGGCATCCACCGGGCAGTTATAGATTTGTCCTTTTTCTCTCACGCTTCCTGCGCCTCCTTTGCCTTTCTGCCTGATTCGAGATTCTTCTCGACTCACGGGAGGATTTCCACCCAGTATCCGTCCGGGTCATTGATGAAATAGATGCCCATGCCGGGATTCTCGTCATGATTCTCCGTCGCTCCTTTTTTGTGGCATCGGCGGAAGAGCTGCCCGGCAAGACAACATCTCCCGCTAATATTCTGCTGATATTATTGTTGTTTGCTGGCCAGAACGGTGGCGGCAAGACCCTTCACCCAGTCCTGATGCCCTTGGTTCATGACATCCGGCTTGGAATTGAAAAGATCTTTGGCAGGCTTGCCCTTCTGGGATTCCTGTGTCAAGATGCGGACACGCCCTTCGGGAAGGTCTTCCAAAAGCCACGCATGGATGACGTCCAAGCGGTGTTCCTCATCGCCCTCTGCCCAGCCATGCCAAGCAAGGCGTCCCGGCTTGTTGCCCGTCGGGGCTTCAAACTCCACGATCTCGGCTTCAATGGGAAAGCCGAAGGTCTTGAAGCGGAAGCGCGTGTCGGCAGCGAGTCTCGTTCCCTTCGTATTGTCAAACTCCACATCAGCCACATTGTCGTAATAGGTCGGCCAGATGCTGGTGTCGATCAGGTTCTCAAAGACATCCTTCGCCATGATTCCCTTAACGATGACCTCATTGGAGGCAAAGTTGTCAGTAGTTCCCGGAAGATAGTCGTGCGGCCAGTTGATTTCGTTCAGCATGATAATCCCTCTTTCACTTATTCGCTCATAATGTTTTGGAATCCTGCCACGACATCGGCCGCTGTCGTGACGTGCTCTTGATTACGGTTTCATTTTACAGCAATCAAAATCAAATAACAAGTATGTACTTTGGAAGAGCATAGTACCTAAAAAGATACCCTGCCGCTGTACACAACGAAAAAAATCGGCGCAGCCGAAGCCACGCCGATAATTTGTCACTCGATCCGAATCGTCGCACCATCCTTTTTCCAAAACTTTCTTTCGTGCGACAGCCCCATCCTTCACACCTGCTTTTCAGCAGCGCTCTTCTGTACAGTTCGTTCCTCGTCCATGAGCTTCTTTGCAGCCTCAATCTGCAGTTCCGTCTGATGATAGGAAGTGCCTCCAAAGGAATCGCGATTCTTCACGCAGGTTTCCGGCGAAATCGCCTCCCGGATGTCCTCTTCAAACAGTGGTGAAAGTTCCTTAAAATCCTGCAGGGACAGGTCCTTGAGCCAAATGCCGCGCTCCATGCAAAGGTGCACGGCACGCCCGGACACGGCATGGGCCTGCCGGAAGGGCATGCCCTTCTTCACCAGATAGTCCGCCAGATCCGTGGCATTGGAGAAATCCTCCTCCACCGCCCGCCGCATGACCTCGCGGCGCACCTTCATGCCGCGGATGAGCTGCGCGTAGACCGCAAGGCTGAACTTCACCGTATCTATGGCATCGAAAATGCCTTCCTTGTCTTCCTGCAAATCCTTGTTATAGGCCAGCGGAAGCCCCTTCACCGCCGTGAGCATCGCCATCAGATGACCGATGACCCGACCCGTCTTGCCGCGCACCAACTCCGAAACATCAGGATTCTTCTTCTGGGGCATCATCGACGAGCCCGTGCAGTGCGCGTCATCCAGCTCCACAAAGGAGAACTCGCGGGAGCACCAGAGGATCGTCTCCTCGCTCAGGCGCGAGAGATGCACCATGAGGATCGAGGCCGCCGCAAGGAACTCCATGATATAGTCGCGATCGCTCACCGCATCCAGACTGTTGCCATAAATCGCGTCAAAGTGCAGCGCATCCGCCACCATTTCCCGATCGATGGGAAACGTCGTGCCAGCCAGCGCACCCGCGCCGAGGGGCATGATGTCCGCCCGCGCGTAGACCCCCTGGAACCGCGCAAAATCCCTCGCAAGCATCGAGAAATACGCCATGAGATGATGCGAGAACAAAATCGGCTGCGCCCTTTGCAGGTGGGTATAGCCCGGCATGATTGCATCGCTGTATTTCTCAGCCGCTTCCACCAGCGCCTGCTGCAGCTCCAGAATGAGCCTTTCCACCTCGACCGTCTCACGCCTCACATACATATGGGTATCCAGCGCCACTTGGTCGTTGCGGCTGCGGGCCGTATGCAGCCTGCCGCCCGCCTCTCCGATGGCATCCGTGAGCCGCTTCTCGATGTTCATATGGATGTCTTCCAGCCCCACATCGAAGGAGAACGTCCCCGCCTCGATCTGCCGCAGGATATCCTCCAGTCCTTTGACGATCGCCTCGCAATCCGCTGCCGAAAGGATGCCGCATTTCGCAAGCATCCTCGCATGAGCCATGCTGCCCGCAATATCCTCGCGGTACATGCGCTTGTCAAACGCAATCGAAGCCTGAAACTCATTGATCATCTCGTCCGTGGACTTGGAAAAGCGCCCGCCCCAAAGCTTCTCGCTCATTTCTTGTCCGCCTTTTCCTGCATCAGCGCGCGCACTTTGAGCGGCAGGCCAAAGAGATTGATGAAGCCCGTCGCATCGGACTGGTCATACACGTCATCGTGCTCAAAGGTGACGAATTCCTGGCTGTAAAGCGAATAGTCGGACTTCGCGCCCGCAGAGATGATGTTGCCCTTGTAGAGCTTCATCTTCACCGTGCCCGTCACCGTCTCCTGCGTGCTGTCCACGAATGCCGCCAGCGCCTCGCGCAGCTGGCTGAACCACATGCCGTCATAGACCAGCTCCCCATAGCGCACCGCCACATGCTCCTTAAAATGATAGGTCGCACGGTCCAGGCACAGATATTCCAGCTCACGATGCGCATAGTAAAGAATCGCTCCGCCGGGATTCTCGTACACACCGCGGGACTTCATGCCCACCAGACGGTTCTCGCAGATATCCGTAATGCCGACGCCATTGCGTGCGCCGATTTCATTGAGCTTCGTCAGCAGTTCCACTGCTCCCATGCGCTCTCCGTTCACCGCCACAGGCACGCCCTTCTCGAAGCAGACCTTGACCTCCTCCGGTGCATCCGGCGCATGTTCCGGAGCCTTCGAGATCAGGAACATATCATTCTTCGGCGCATTCCAAGGATCCTCCAGATCCGATCCCTCGTGGGAGAGATGCCAGATATTCCTGTCCATCGAATAGGTCTTGTTCTCCACCGCCACGGGGATGCCATGCTTCTTGGCATACTCGATTTCAGCGGAACGGGAATCCAGATCCCACTCGCGCCACGGAGCGATGATTTTGATGTTCGGAGCCAGCGCCTTCACCGTCAGCTCAAAGCGCACCTGATCGTTGCCCTTGCCTGTAGCTCCGTGGGCAATTGCATCCGCCCCCTCGGCCTTTGCGATATCCACCAGCTTTTTCGCGATGATCGGACGTGCAAAGGAAGTGCCCAGAAGGTACTTGCCCTCATACACAGCCCCGGCCTTCAGCGTCGGCCATACATATTCCTCCAAAAATTCCTTGGTCAGATCTTCGATAAATACCTTGGAAGCACCGGATTTCAACGCCTTGTCATGCACAGGCCCCAATTCGTCTCCCTGCCCCACATCCGCGCAGACCGCAATGACCTCGCAGTTATCGTAGTGCTCCTTGAGCCAAGGAATGATCACCGAAGTATCCAGACCGCCGGAATAAGCCAAAACTACTTTTTTTACACTTGCCATTCAAAACATCTCCTCATCTTATACTCACACTTCTCTGTTGTCATCCCATGGTCAGTGCCATGATCGCCTTCTGCGTATGCAGCCGGTTCTCCGCCTCATCGAAAATCACATTCGCGTGTGCCTCCAGCACATCCTCCGTGATTTCCTCCCCGCGATAGGCCGGCAGACAGTGCATCACGAGCACGCGCTTGTCCGCATAGGAAAGCAGCTTCTTGTTCACCTGATACGGAGCAAAAATCTTCTTGCGCTCCTCATGTTCCGCTTCCTGCCCCATGCTGGCCCAAGTATCCGTCACCACGATATCCGCGTCGCGCACCGCCTCCTCCGGATCCTCCATCAGCGTGATGGACGCCCCGGTGAGCTTTGCATCCTCCTTGGCCAGCCGTGTGACCTCGGCATCCGGCTGATAGGCTTTCGGCGTTGCCGCCACGAACTCCATACCGGCCTTTGCGCAGCCGTACATATAGGAATTGGTCATATTGTTCCCATCGCCCACATAGGCCATCTTGAGCCCCTTGAGATTCTTTCCCTTATGCTCCCGGATCGTCAGCAGGTCCGTCAAGACCTGGCAGGGATGCAGGAGATCCGTCAGCGCATTGATGACGGGGATATCCGCGTACTCCGCCAGCTCCACCACACGGTCATGCCCGTAGGTGCGGATCATGATACCGTCCAGATAGCGCGACAGGACACGCGCCGTATCCTTGATCGGCTCCCCGCGCCCGAGCTGCAGATCCCGGTTCGACAGGAACAGCGCCTGCCCGCCGAGCTGATACATGCCGACCTCAAAAGAGACCCGCGTGCGCGTCGAAGACTTCTCAAAAATCATTCCCAGCGTCTTGCCCTCCAGCAGATGATGCCGGATGCCTGCTTTCTGCTTCACCTTCAATTCCGCAGCCAGCGCCAGGATTTCCTCTACCTCATCCACGGAAAGATCGTGGATGGAAAGCATATCTTTTCCTTTCAGCATCAGCCTTCCTCCTCTGACAGTACCGTGTCAAGAATCCCCACAACTTCATCCACCTGCGCCTTCGTGATGATGAGCGGCGGGATGAAACGCAGGACCGTCCCTGCGGTGCAGTTGATGATCGCGCCCCGTTCCAGACATTTGTTCACAATATCCCGCCCCGGCTTCGTGAGCTGGACGCCGAGGATCAGGCCAACGCCGCGAACTTCTGTCATCAGAGCCGGATAGCTCTGCTGCAGCGCTTCCAGTTTGCCCTTGAAATAGGTTCCGACCTCTTCCACATGGGCAAGGAATTGCTCCTTCGGTACCGTGTCCAGCACCACATTCGCCGCAGCGCAGGCCAGCGGATTCCCTCCGAAGGTCGTCCCGTGATCGCCCGCATGGAATGCCTTCGCCACCTCATCCGTTGCAATGAACGCGCCGATTGGGACACCGCCCGCCAGGCCCTTCGCCAGTGTCACGATATCCGGCTTCACATGGTATCGCTCATAGGCGAAAAACTTGCCGCTGCGCCCGATGCCTGCCTGAATCTCGTCGAAAATGAGCAGGGCATGATATTTGTCGCAGAGAGCGCGCACCTGCTTCAAATAGTCATCCTTCGGCGTGTAGACGCCGCCTTCGCCCTGAATGGTCTCCAGCATAACCGCACAGGTCTTCTCGCTCATGAGCTTCTCAAGCGCATGAATATCATTGTAGGGCACATAGTCAAAACCGGCGGGCAGCGGCCCGAAGCCCTCCTGATACTTTGGCTGCCCCGTTGCCGTGAGCGTCGCGATCGTGCGCCCGTGGAAGCTGTCCAACGCCGTGATGATCTGGGATTTCTCCGCATCGAACTGATGCGCGTACTTCCGTGCCAGCTTGATGGCGCCTTCATTTGCCTCCGCGCCGGAGTTCCCGAAGAACGCCTTGCCAAGTCCGCTGAGTTTCACCAGCTTGTCCGCCGCATCCGCCTGCGCCTGCGTATAGTAGAGATTCGAGCAATGGATGAGCTTTCCCGCCTGCTCCGCGACAGCCTCCACCAGCGGCCCATAGGCATGGCCCAGTACATTGACCGCAATGCCGCCCAAAAAATCCAGATACTTCTTTCCCGTATTGTCATAGACGTAGGCACCCTCGCCACGCTCCAGCACAATCGGATAGCGCTGAAACACGGGAAGATACCCTTGTCTGTCCTTTTCAAAAACCTGCTCCGCAGTTTCCTTCATGCTTGCTCACCCTCTTATCCCCGCGTTCAAAGAAATTTACCAAAACGAGATTACCTCCTATGTCCGGACGCTGTGTATGCAGTCTATTTCACAACCTGCGTACCGATACCCTGTGAGGTAAAGATTTCCAAAATGATGGAATGGTCGAGCCGCCCATCGATGATATGGGTCTTGCTCGCGCCATTTTCCAGTGCCTTAAGGCATGCCTCCACCTTCGGGATCATGCCGCCCGCAATGACGCCCTCCTTGATATAGGCATGCGCCTCGCTTACCGTCAGGCTGGAAAGGAAGCTCGACTTGTCGTTGAAATCCTTGTAGATGCCCTCGATATCCGTGAGCAGCAGCAGTTTCTCCGCATGCAACGCACCCGCGATCTCCGCCGCCACATAGTCCGCGTTGATATTGTAGCTCTCCCCGTTCTCGCCGACGCCAATCGGCGCAATGACCGGCACATAGCCCTGATTCAGCAGATCCTCCAGAATGCGGATATCCACTCCCTGCACCGCGCCCACATAGCCGATATCCACCTTTTTCTTGTCATCGCCCTCATAGACCGTGGCAAGCTTCTTCCGCGCCTGTATCAGTCCCGCGTCCTTTCCGCTGAGACCCACGGCGCGCACACCGCGGCGGTTCAGCAATGTCACGATTTCCGAGTTGATCTTGCCGTCCAGCACCATCTCGGCGATCTCCACCGTTTCCTCATCCGTCACGCGCAGGCCGCTCACAAAGGAAGATTCCTTGCCCACCTTTTTCAAAAAGCCCGTGATCTCCGGCCCGCCGCCATGCACGATGACGGGGCGGATGCCCACGTATTTCATGAGGGCTACATCCTGCATGACCTTTTCCTTCAGGCCATCATTGATCATCGCATTTCCGCCGTATTTGATGACCACCGTTTTCCCGTAAAATTCCTGGATATAGGGCAGCGCCTCCACCAGAATAGCCGCCTTGTCCTCTGCAGAAAACATCCTGTCATCTCCCATCAAGTATGGTACTCCCCGTTGATCTTCACATACTCATAGGAGAAATCGCAGCTCCAGACCGTTGCCTCGCTGTCTCCGTCTCCCATATCCACCGTAATCACGATATCGTGCTCCGACATGACTTTGCGAAGTGCCTCTTCATCGTATTTCGCGCCCACACCATGCGCATAGACGGGAATCCCGCCGAATTCCACCACGGTCTTCTCCGGCGTCATCGGAACACCCGCATAGCCTACCGCGCAGATCACGCGTCCCCAGTTGGGATCCTCGCCGAAGAAAGCAGTCTTCACCAAGGGTGATTTTGCGACGCTCATGCCGACAGCCTTTGCTTCCTCAAAAGATCTCGCATGCTTCACGTCAATGGTCAGGAACTTCGTCGCGCCCTCGCCGTCAGCCGCGATATGCTGCGCAAGCCCTGTGCAGATGGCAAGCAGCGTATCGAAGAATTTCCTGTAATCCTCATTCTTTTCCCTGATGACGGGATTTCCCGCCGCGCCGTTTGCCAGCACCACCGCCATATCGTTCGTGCTCATGTCGCCGTCAATGGATATCATGTTGAAGGTCACTTCAGTGATCTCGGAAAGCGCCTCCTGAAGAAGGCTGCTCTCAATGGCCGCGTCCGTCGTGATGAAGCAGAGCATGGTCGCCATGTTTGGCTGGATCATGCCGGACCCCTTCGCGATTGCGCCGAAACGCACCGACTTCCCGCCGATCTCCACCTCCGTCGCGCATGCCTTGGAATAGGTATCCGTTGTGACGATCGCATTGCCTGCGTTCTGGCTGCCGGTCTCCGAAAGCTCGGAAACCGCCTGCCGGATTCCCTGTTCCACACGGTCCATCGGAAGATTCACGCCGATGACGCCCGTGGAAGCAACCAGTACATCCTCCGCCTTGCATCCAAGCTCCTTCGCCGCCATCGACGCCATGGCTTCCGCGTCCTTCCTCCCCTGCTCACCTGTGCAGGCATTCGCGCATCCCGCATTTGCCACCACAGCATGAGCCGTTCCGCTTTTCACAGCCTCTTGTGACACATATACCGGAGCCGCCGCCACGGCATTCTGCGTGAACACTCCTGCCACGGCAGCCTCCTTCTCCGTATAGATCACCGCAAGATCAAGGTTGCCGCTCTTCTTGATGCCGGCCCTCACGCCGGCTGCTTTGAAGCCTGTCGGGAAGGTAACCCCCGCCTTGGCATTCTTCTCACTGAACATATCTGTTTCCTCCCTTATGGATACATCGGAACAACATCCAGGCCCATTTTTTCCTCGAATCCACACGCAATGTTGAAATTCTGCACCGCCTGCCCTGCTGCTCCCTTCACGAGATTATCGATGGCGGAAAGCACGATCACACGCCTCGTGCGCTCATCAATATGCCATGCAATATCGCAGAAATTCGAGCCCCGCACATCCTTGGTAGCGGGGTAGCCATTCCTTCCAAGCAACCGGATGAAATACTCATTTCCATACATTTTCTGGAATGCCGCATCCACCATTTCAGCCGTTATTTCCTGCTTCAGCGTGCCATAGCAGGTGGCAAGGATGCCCCTGGACATCGGTACCAGATGCGGCGTAAAGTTCAGGACAACGGTCTCCCTGGAAAGTTCTTCCAGTGCCTGCTCGATTTCCGGCGTATGGCGATGATGCGCCACATTATACGCCTTGAAGCTGTCATAGAGTTCTGGAAAATGGTTCCCCTGCTTCGGGGAACGGCCCGCTCCCGAGACACCCGATTTCGCGTCCACGATAATGGTGTTCATTTCAATCAGACGGTGCTTTGCCAACGGAGCGAGCGCCAGAATGCTTGCCGTCGTAAAGCATCCCGCGTTGCCGATGATCTTGGCCCTGCGGATCTCTTCGCGGTAAAGCTCAGCCAGCCCGTAGACGCGCTCCGCCTCCGGATGCGTATGCGGCACATGGTACCACTCCTCGTAAACAGCGGTATTGCTGAAGCGATAATCCGCCCCTAGGTCAATGATGCGGACCGGGAACTTTTCCAATGCTTTCCCGACTTCCATCGCATGTCCATGGGGCAGGCCGATGAACACGAAATCACTGTCCTCGCCGATGCGCGAGATATCTTTCATGCTCTCCAGCTCCAGATCATAAAGCCCGCGAAGATGCGGATACAACGCTGAGATCCGCTCTCCCGTATGGCTTTCGGAAGTGACATGCACGACCTCAGCCTGCGGATGCTGATACAGAATACGCAGCAATTCTGCGCCCGCATAGCCCGTGGCTCCGATGACACTGACTTTCATTTCCCGTTTCCTCCCTTGCGCATGAGAAAATCATCCCTGCGCCGCGACATTCATAATTATACATCCTTATGCATAAACATTCAAGTTTTTCTTTGTCCAAAACACTGTACGAACCGTCCAAACAGCATTATAATATGGAGAAGTGAATCAAAAAGGAGACGCTATGAAGAAAAAACGAACATTCAGCTTGAAACATTTCCTCTTGCTTCTCGCACTGGTCTTTTGCGTTGCATATCTCTGCTCCGGCGGCACCCGGATCTTCCAGCCAAAAACATGGCAGCATGTCGGCGACTACCTTCCAAAGGCGGAGCAGCCGCAGTCCGACAGGCCGTCTGCGGCAGAAGAAGCCACCTTCACGGACCGGATCAGCCGTCTGGTCTTTCTGCGGCGCGCAGTGGCAAGCCATATCCGAAAGGACAGCTACACCGCCCTCAACCGGATTCCCCTGCAGCTGCGGCAGGCCGTCATTGCCGTGGAGGATAACCGCTTCTACTCGCATCATGGCTTTGATGCGGAGGGCATGATGCGTGCCGCGCTGGTCAATCTCCAGTACGGAGAAATCACGGAGGGTGCAAGTACCATCACGCAGCAGCTCATCAAGAACCTGTTCCTGTCACAAGAGCAGACCTTCGGGCGCAAGGCCGAAGAATTGCTGCTGGCGCTCGACATGGAAGCCAACTATTCCAAAGACGAAATCCTGGAGCTCTATCTGAACAGCATCTATTTCGGCTCGGGTTACTATGGCATCACGGATGCAGCGCAGGGCTATTTCGCCAAGGAACCGCAAGATCTCGACCTCGCAGAAGCCTCCATGCTCGCAGGACTTCCGAATGCGCCTTCCCTCTATTCCCCCTACGTGGACTTCCTAAAGGCGAAGAAACGCCAGTTCATCGTGCTGGATGCCATGGCGCGCACAGGCTTTATCACGAAAGAACAGGCCGAAGACGCAAAAATCGAGCCCCTCTATCTGGCGCATGAATAAGGAACTGTTCCAAAAACAAGAAAAGAGAGGTACCATGCCAAAAGGTATCTCTCTTTTTTGTTGATCACTCACTTCTTGTTTTTCTTGTCGGCTTCCTTTGCCTGCTTCTGCGCAGCATCCTCGAAATGCTGATAGAACTTCTCAGAGAGATTCATGTAGGTGTCCTTGGTGTCCACATCCGACCGCCCCGTCTTTCCGGCGGCAACCTCATAGGTATAGAGAAGCTCATTCGTCCCGGCCTTGAATACATCAAAGAAGAAAATCGTCGTGCTGTTGTTCGCCACGGTCACGATGACGTATGCGTCCGCATACTTTCCGACATTTTCCCTGAATGCCTTGGCGGCCTTGACGCGGTCCAATGACTTGATATCCACGCTGGATTCCGCACGGATGCTCTCAGCCACCGCATCGTAGGACATGACATAGCTGCGCGCTTTCCTGCTCGCGTCAAACACAATCTCCGTCAGCTGATCATTCGTCGGCGCCTTGTCATTGGGCGGCATATATAAGGGCTTCCCGATGGCCAAACGATGAATCGGCACCAAATCCGCACCCGTCTGTATCGTTTCACGTTCTCCCTCAGCCGCAAAAGCGAGCTGCGCCGAAAGCACGACCATACAGATCACCAGCCACAACTGCACTATTTTTTTCATGAAATTTCCTCCCAGCCATATGAATGCGTTGACACATTCCTCTGAATTTGTGCAAAAGCACATTGATGTTTTATTTTACACCAAATCAGTCTTTTCTGCAAGGAGATTCTTAATCCGTTCACGCCCGTTTCATAAATTCAGCAGCGTAAACTGGCAATGACTGGTAAATGGGAATTTATGAGACGGACAGCCACGCAGTAAAAGC
>CALGGN010000043.1 GCA_937915915.1 uncultured Selenomonas sp.
CATAGGTCGCCATGGCATGACTATTATTAAATTTTTGAACGAGGTTTTACACTAGGGCATCCATGCCCGTCGGGAGGAATGTTTGCGATGGAGAGGGCCAAGAAGTTAATCGATGAGATTGTCTACCAATACGATTATAGCAGTCGGGGATGGGTTGCGGCTTCTGTGCGATATGCTAATCTGCCTGCTAGGGATGTCCCCACGGTTCTCCTTGGGGAATTTGGGTTGGGGAAATGGGACTATCAATGTTTCCATGCCGATCGCCGCCAGCGAATGGTCTGGTGCGCGGAGCATAAGCGCTTTGAGAAAGTACACCACATTGAGCGCATGGATAGTATCCGTTCCGTTGACAGCTGCCGTGAACATGGCATGGTGGCGTATTTTTCCTTTTGCGCCCCGCCGATTGAACGGAAATTGACCGTCCCCTATCGCTGGCGCATTATCCGCTATGAAAGCGGTGCAGTAGAAGTGAAAGCGGATGCTCTCAGGTTTTGCCTTATCTATACCGGGGAAAACGAATTTAGCAAGCCTCAAGCGGAAAAATACATCTTGCACCCTCGTCGCATCACCTTGGGAGAAGTTTTCGATATGGAGCAGGGCGAGTCGGTATTTTGTTATCCTATGCGGGATTGGCAGGATTTCGGCATTGACATTCCCTCTGTGGTGACAGCGAAAGTTTTTAAGCATCTGCAAGAACGTGCGGCGGACGGCTGCAACTTATTGCAGGAGAGCATAACGGACGGAGTAAAGAAACTTCGCGCATTTGTCCAAAGGCCCACGGATTTTCATATCGAATATTGGAGAGATTTCTTTTCCGCCGAGGAATTTCCAAGGCTATTCCCCACGACGCCCATGGATGGGCTAGTACGGACACCGGAGCGTGATGCGACTGTTTGGCGTCCGCAAAATCAACAAGATAATTTTTCCGCTCTGTGCCAAGCACTCAGACTTGCACCCACCGAAAATCTTCGCGCCGCGTATGAAAAAAATCCTTATGCACCCCTGTGGGAAAAATTACTGCGCTTTTGGGGATTTAAGGATGATAGGGCGATTTCATATTTTTATGAGCTCTCGGATTTTGCCGGGATGCGCCTCCCGCATTTCCGATTTGACCGCGATAAGGACGAGCTCAAATTAGACGGATTAAAGGGTTGGATAAAAGGAGATATCCCAGACTCGGAATTTCTGGAGGACACGGAAACGGTAACAGCCTACGAAGCGCATCTGCGTTTTGCCATGCTTCGGTTTTATGTTACCTGGGCGCTTCTTGAGAACAAGAACAGGGAGCGTGCATTTGCCAAAAGAGGTCTTTACGCCTTGGCAACGAAGCCGTGGTCAAATGATTTGCACGAGGAACTGGATCTTTTCTATTGGCGCTTTCGGAACTATTGTTCTTATGCCTGCACGGGGGAAGGCGGCGACAACCCTTGGCGGGAGATTGCCGCTGATGTGGAGCGGCTTTCCGTAATGGCGCGGCAGCACCTTTTGGGATTCAATACGGAGTGGTTCGGCTGGCATTGGAAAGTGGAGCATGACCGTCTGATGGAGGAGTTTCACGCTTTGGGAAGTCCGGGCAAAGCCATAGAGGAGCGAACTCCCAAAAAGAAGTTAAGTCGTTTGGGGCGAATACTGAAAATTTATGATGCCATGCTGACAAATGCAACACCTCTGATTCCCATAAAACGCACCGAATACCCGCCTTCCATGCGGCGGCGGGATGATAAGGTTATCTTTGACTTTGACCCCTCCTTATGGATCGATGACGAGGGAACGGTGCATCGATCTCCTCGCTACGCCGATCAAGATATTTTCCCTCCCTTGCCTGATGACGGAAGGCGTACCCGGCTCTTGGCATATCGCTTGTTTTTGGAGGACTGCGGCTATATCACCGCAGAGATTGCCGAAAAAATTGTCGGTAAAAAATTATCGCGGCGGACTTTTGTGCGGGACTTGGAGTTTTTACGAGAGACTTGCGCCTGTGGCAGGCTTGTCTACCGGGCGGCGGAAAAAATCTATGTTTGGGAATCCTTTGGAAATGCAACCGCGGACGCAAAACAGTCGCATCACGCTCCCGCGCCGGCACTAGCGCATCCATGCGCGTCGGCGGACGCAAAACAGTCGCATCACGCTCCTGCGTCCGCACTAGGCCATCCTTGGCCGTCGGAGGGAGGAGAAGAAAATGACAGCCATTGAAACGATTAAGGAACTCTATACGCTGAAATCGGATTTGCTCCAAAGCGCAGCGCAGGCGGCAGACTTCACGAGTGACGATACTTTGCTTCGCTCCGTTGTTCGTTGGGCTGCCAAAATCTGCGGTGAAAATGAAGATGCCGTACTGAATGAGGCAAAAGCATTTATGACTGCCGAACAAATGTCTGTACTTCGGGACATCTTGGAGGCAGGGTTGAAACCATGGAAATTTGAGGGACGTGTTTTCGGCTCGGAGGAACAGCGTGACGAATGGCGAAAAACTCGGAGCCTGATTACCGTTCATCGCGGTACAAAGCAAATCGGGGGCAGTATCGCTGAGATTTGCATGGGACGCACCACTGTTTTGGTTGATTGCGGCAGTGAGCTTCCAGGGAGCCAAGGCTCGATGGGAGATGAGGAAATCATAAAAAAGATTTTCGACAATCATCGTCGGTATACCGACCATCATCTCAGCGGCGTACTTTTTAGCCATTACCACGGCGACCATGTGGGGCTGATAGACAAGATTCCTGCGGACATCCCTCTCTATATGGATGAAGCGATGCTCACGATTTTGCGGACTTTGCACAAACATACCCGAAATATCGCCATGCAGGAATTATTGTCCGAAAACAGTGGCCGAATTCGCACATTTACTCCGGGAAAACTCCTGAATATCGGCGATATGAACGTCATTCCCTTCTTTGTTGACCACTCGGCTTATCATGCCAATATGTTCCTTTTCGAAAACAAGGTAACGGGGCATACCGACGGCCAAGGACGGCCTAGTGTCGGCGCAGGCGCAGGATGCGCCGCTTTTGCGACGACCGTTCTTCACAGCGGCGATTTTCGGGGTACGGGTTACATGAGCAAAAGCCTTGACATGATTCCCAAGCTGATTCATGACCACTATCACAAACAAGTGGATGTGTTGCTCACGGAGGGTACAATGATGAACCGCTCAGTAGAGGAAGAACATCTCTTGACCGAGTGGGATGTACACAAAGAAGCTAAGTTCTTTATGAAAGACCATCGGCAGATTTTTGTCGTTTGCTCCTCTACAAATTTTGACAGTCTAACTTCCATTTGCAACGCTGCTAAGGCGAACAATATCCCCATTTACGGCAGTCCTTACATCATTGAAATGCTAAAAACCTTTTCCGATATGGCAGGGAAATATACCGGGCTTTACCGTTTGCCGCCAATCCAAGGGATAGATGAAATGAAACGAGTTCGCCCCAAGGAGGGGATAATACTCCTTGGCTCTTTGCTTAATCGAAAAGGAGAAGATGCCTATACTCTATACGACAGATATGGTCATTACATGAGCGATTATAATCCGCACTTGATTTATTCCATGTGGCAGGGATTTTTGAACCCAAAACATCCGGCCTACGATGAGGGTTTGGCGATGTTCGTCAGACGATTCGGCTCGTCGGTCAAATATATCCATTCCACAGGTCATGCAGACAAGGAGACATTAGCAAAGTTTATTGAGAATGTTGCGCCACGGAAGCATATCATTCCGTTCCATACGGAGAATCCAGCAGGATTTAAGAATTTGAATATCAAAGATCAGTATAAGGAAATGGTTATTTTGCCGCAGGACGGCGATACGATTGAGATTGTGTGAGGTGTGATTTGCATGGGCGAGAGCGTGAATGAGTATCAGGCATTTTATGAGATGGTCAAAAAGTGGACGGTGAGTGATTATCGGACGCAAAAAATAAAGGCAGAAGTTATCGTCGATATGTTAATTTCCGATTATATCAAAGATATTGTATCGCAAAGTCTCGGTAATGATAATATAAAACTGATTGCCAAGGAATTTCCCATTGCCCGTATAGGACAGGCGCCTATTGAAAAAGGGGGTAATCGTCAGTATGCCAGTGTCGATTTTCTCATGTCCGGCAAAGAAAACGATAAACCGGTTATCTATCTCGTTGAACTTAAAACTTCTGCAGATAGCCTTGATGGCTTGCAACTTTGGAATATGTTGTGGACTTGCTGGCAGGAAAGCGATTCTCTATATAATCGTTTCCAAGACGTAATATTAAATTATGGTATAGACAAAAATGGAAACGACTTGTCAACAAAAAAATATCAGTACACCTTGAGCAGGTATGCGCAGGATTATGGGCTCAAAGAATGTGTGACAGGGATACAACATTTCGGCAAAAAGCGCCCACAAAAACAAAGCACAGAAAGTCAGCGTACAAAAAAAGAGCAAAATAAGGTTGCAGAAGATATTTTAAACAACATGAAAAAATTATTTACTAACGCGAAATTGCAAATAGTCTATGTCTATATCAGCCCTAAAGATGATAACGGTAAGAAAGCTGAAATAAATTTTACCGATATGGCGAGCAAAGGCTATAAGGAGCACGTAATTCAAAATAAAATAGCCGATAAAGACAACAACGACCTCAAGAAATACTTCACCGAACAGGTAAAAATAAAAATTGACGGTAAGCCCTCACCTGATGAAGTATCTGCGGACATATCCTCGTTTATCGCCAAACAAGACATTAAGAAAATTCGCTTGACCGATGTCAAGCTATCAGAGAAAAAAGCAAATGAATGGGAAAAAATCAGAAATATTTTGATCGAACTGGAAAAACCGTGGGGAGAGTGGTTTTAAGATGATTTCCGTAATATAGTGATAGTGCATAAAGTGTTAAATGTAATAAAGGTCTATGGTGATGCAGCATGAAAAAGTTCATTTTGGTCGTTTTGTCTGCCATTTGTTTTGCCACCCCTCTTGTCGCATACGCCGCTAATCAGCCCAAGGGATTTCCGACCCGTGTTACGGGGCGGGTGGTAGATGGGCATTACGAGGAATATTCCATTTATCCGTGGTCGATTGAATATGACGAGAAAAGCGGCAAGATGACTCTGCTCTACCAAGTGGAAACCGCCTATGATACAGAGCCGATTTTCCTGTATCTTGTCACCATTAACTCCAAAGAAAAAACCTTGTATATCCATCGTAACTGGTGCTCGGAAAATCATACCGAGTTAGACTTTATGGAAACTGAGGTACAAAAACATGAACTGACCTATGAAGAAAAATCCGGCTTTGATTTGGCGTTCAAAAAGGCACTGCCTCTGTGGGAATACCGACAAAAAATCGAGCGGCAGGGGCAGGGGAAGACGCTGTGATAAGGGATGTGAGCCAACATGAAAAGCCTCGGTCGTAAGTTGTTCGATATTTGCCTTTCGATTTTCCTGTTCTGCCTCGGATTTTTTGTTCTCGTGTGTGATTATGTACTGCTTATGTCTGAGGGCATTGAGCCAGTGTATCATTTGACTGGTGTCATTCTTTTGCTGAGTCTTGCCTTTGTCTGCTGGCAAAAAGCCGTCAGTTTGCTCTACTATCTCAATGTCAGCGATGAGGAACGAGCCATGAGGCATGATGGCAAATATTTTTTGTTGGGGCTGCTTGCCGGACTTCTTTGGAATAACCGCGACAAGTAATTTATGGGGAGGGGATCCGTGTGAGAGCGAAATCTTTGAAGTCGGAATTTGTGAATGCATCGGCATCGGACGGTAATTTTAGCGGAGTATCAGACAAATATTACAGGAAATTTTTCAAGAGAATGGCTGCCATGTTCACAAAACCCGGACTGATTTCATTAGATGAGGAAGATCTCGCCCCGTTCAAGAGTTTTGTCGGTCATGTTTACATGGGAGAAGCCGAAGCGGTGGGAGAAAACGCCGCTTCGATTGCTGCGAAAGAGGCCTTATCCACAGCAAACAGCAAAGTGTCTAAAGAATTCATAGAATCCATGACGAAAAAATTTACAAAATCCCAAAATGTACTTGTTCACATTTTAGGCAGCGCAGACAAAGTAGATATGTCTACAGCAAATGAAGCAGTTTCCGTGATCCGTGAAATCACTCCCAATGCAGAGGTTATTTTCGCTGTTCACCTTGACGAGAAACTGGGCGATGCTTTGCGGGTTACCGTCTTTGTAAAACTATATTATGATATAGAACATTTTTACGAATATGCCTCAAAATTGTATAACGTACTGCGTGGAACTCCAAGGAAAAAATTGCCGGGGGTGGATAATTGTCCCGAATACCAAAAACTATACGATTCCGCACAGGAAGATGACGATGGCTGTTGGTTTGATGAAACGATTGATGTGATATCCTATGATTTATCCGGAGCGGAAGATCATCGGGGAAGGTTTGCTCCGTTGACAGATATGGATGAAATGCCGGAGCTGATATTGGAAGAAATCTTGACGGGAAATCGTCAGTAAAAAGTACATTTATAGGGTACAATAGAATCATACATCTTACATCAATGTTCCCTCAGTCGGAGAAAGGGTGTGGAGCGATTGGCGGAAAAGGACGAGATGATCATCACACAGGGGAAATATGTTTGCTCGGCGGTCAAAAAGGAGCAGTATCCGGAAAGGAAACTGCCGGAGATTGTGTTCATGGGGCGCTCGAATGTGGGGAAGTCCTCACTTATCAATTCCCTGACGCGCGTGAAAAATCTGGCGCGTGTCTCCTCGCAGCCGGGCAAGACGCAGACCATCAACTTCTATGAGCTCGGCGCGAAATTGCCGGGAGAGGAGGGCAGGAGAGCCTTTTATCTGGTGGATTTGCCGGGCTATGGCTATGCGCGGACGGGACGGGAAAAACGGAACACCTGGGCGAAATTCATCGAGGAGTACCTGTTGACATCGGAGGAACTGCGCTTTGTGTGCCAGCTCATCGATATCCGTCATGAGCCGATGGATTCCGACCGGGAAATGCTGGCATGGCTGGTCAAGCATCACATTCCGGTGCTCGTCATTGCGACCAAGTCCGACAAATTGGGAAAAAACGCTGTCCGGAAACAGGTTGCTGCCATCAAAAAAAGCCTTGGAATCCCAGAGTTGCCGGTGCTGCCCTATTCCTCGTTAAAAAATGAAGGACGTTCAGATTTGCTTGACGTGATAGAAGATTCTTTGGTACAATAGAGGGGAGGAATATTCACGCAATTATTTTCATAACACGGTCATAGGGGAGAGTTTGACATGGCGGAGCTTTCTGCGTTTGATAAATCTCTGCTGAATCTGCTGCAGGGGAGTCTTCCCATCTGCAGCCGTCCTTTTGCGGCGCTGGCGCAGACGCTGGGAACGGAGGAGGAGACGGTGCTCCAGCGCCTTCGTGAGCTGAAGGCCGCAGGGTATCTTCGCCGCATCGGGACTTTTTTTGACTCCAATCAACTTGGTTACCATGGGACGCTGGTGGCTCTGCAGGTGGAGCCGGAGGCCGTGCCGTCCGTTGCGGAGGCGATCAACAGCTATCCGGGTGCGACGCATAATTATGAACGCGAAGGAAAATACAACCTTTGGTTTACGCTGCTCACACCGGACGGCGATGCGGAGAGCGCGATCCTTTCCCATGTGCGTTCGCTTCCCGGGGTGGATGATATGCTGAACCTGAAGGCAAAGAAAAAGTACAAGATCAATGTACAGTTCCGGCTGAAATGAGGGATGCAGCCTTGGCAGAGGCGATCAGCGATTTGGACAAGGAAATCATACGCGTCTTGCAGGGGGATTTCCCACTGGTGGAGGAGCCATATAAAGAGCTTGCAAGGAAGGTCGGTATCTCGGAGAAGGAATTGCTGGAGCGCGTCCGGCAGTTGTCCGAGGAAAAGAAAATCCGGAAGATGGGAGCCGTCCTGCGCCACCGGGAGGTCGGTTTTTCGGCAAATGTGCTGTGCGCGTGGGTCGTGCCGCGGGATCGCTTGGATGAGATTGCGTCCCGCATGAGCTGCCATCCGGCGGTATCCCATTGCTATGACCGCAATACGGCGCCGGGCTGGCCCTATAATCTCTACACGATGATCCATGCCTGCTCCCGCGAGGAATGCGAGGAAATCGCGGCAGAACTGGGAAGGGAAAATGGGATCGAGACGCGTACCATGCTGTATTCCAAGAAAGAATGGAAGAAGACCAGCATGAAATACTTTTGTGAATGACAAGGCTCTGTCAGCTTGGCAGGGCTTTGTTGTGGTTTCAATCAATATCAGGGGATAAGGGGAGGAATTTTTCATGGGTTTGATCAAAGCAGCAATTGGTGCCGTGGATGGCGTGCTCTCGGATCAGTGGAAGGAATTTATCTACTGTGACAGCCTTTCGGCGGATGTGCTGGCGGCAAAGGGGCAGAAGCGCGTGAGCGGCAGAAGCTCCAATACGAGCGCAAGCGACAATATCATCTCCAATGGATCGGTCATCGCGGTGAACGACGGGCAGTGCATGATCATCGTGGAGCAGGGAAAGGTCGTGGATATCTGCGCGGAGCCGGGGGAGTATGTCTATGACAAGTCCACGGAACCATCCTTGTTCTCGGGGAATCTTGCAGACAATATCAAGCCGGTGTTCGAGGCAATCGGGCGGCGTTTTGCCTTTGGCGGTGATACCGGGAAGGATCAGCGGGTCTATTTCTTCAATGTAAAGGAAATCGTAGGAAATAAGTACGGAACGCCGAGCGCCGTGCCGTTCCGGGTGGTGGACAACAATATCGGGCTGGATATGGATATCTCCATCAAATGCTTTGGCGAGTACAGCTATCGGCTGACGAACCCGATTCTGTTCTATACGAATGTCTGCGGCAATGTGGAGGATGTCTACGATCGCAGCAATATCGACAGCCAGCTCAAGTCCGAGCTCATGACGGCCCTGCAGCCTGCGTTTGCGAAGATTTCCGAGATGGGCATCCGCTACAGCGCGCTGCCCGGCCACACCCAGGAGATTGCCGACGCCCTCAACGACGTGCTCAGCGAAAAG
>CALGGN010000044.1 GCA_937915915.1 uncultured Selenomonas sp.
CGGAAGTGCCCACGGACGGCGAGTACATCGATCTGACCCTGACCCTGGCCATCGTGGACGCGGTCGCGCAGTAACGCGGACCAGAACCTCTGCGCTCCGGCATCATGCCGGAGCGTTTTTGCATCAAAAGGGCCTCCGGCGCACCGCCGGAGGCCCTTAGCATTTCTTCTTTTACATCTCTTCTTTTACATTTCTTCTTTTACATCTCTTCTTTTACAGGATCTTCTCCATCGTGGTTTTCCGCACGCCGAAGCCCAGCCGCCGATAGAAGGCGATGGCGTCGTCGTTCCCTTCCCATACATTCAGCGTCACGTCATAGCAGCCCTGCCGCCGCGCGAAGGCGATGGCGTAGTCGCACAGCGCCCGCCCCACATGGCGCCTCCGAAACCGTTCGTCCACACACAGGTCATCGATATACAAGGTTACGGATTCCCGCATATTGGCGCTCTGCTCCATCCGCTGCAGAACACAGAAGCAGTATCCGGCCACCTGGCCTTCCTCATCCTCCGCGATGAACACCGGCCGGTTCTCATCCTGAAAAATGCTTTCCAGCTCCTCTCCCGAATATTTCCTTGTTCCGGAAATAAACAGATCCGGCCGGATCACCGCGTGAATTTCCAATACCTGACTTAACAGATTCAGCACCTGGGGAATATCCTTTTGTTCCGCTCTTCGAATTGCCAACATATGCCCGATTTCTCTCCTGTTTCTGGTTTTCATGGGATAAAAAAGCACCGATCCTTCCCCGGCCGGGCATCATCCCAGGGGGGGCAGGACCAGTGCTGCCTTGATTCAGTTCGCCGCAACAATCCGCGCGTTAATGGCTTCCGCCACGGCCGCCGGATCCACGCCGTGCACCGCGCAGGCATCCTCCAGGCTTTCCATCTGGTGCTCCATCTGTATGCGAAGGTCGTCCAACTGCTGGCGTTCCTTTCCGAGTTCCTGCTCCAGCTCCGCATTTTTCTGCTGCATCCGCTCATATTCCTGCAGCATTTTCCGAACCTCTGCGAGCTCGCTCGTGTAAGCCTTGCAAGAAGACAGCCAAAGCCGGAACTGTTCGTCCGCCTGTCCATCCGACAGGGAAAAAGCCTGCACAAAGGACGCATGGGAGCGAAAGTCCGTTACATCTGCAAGACTTTCCATGTCATCCAGCCGATCCTCCGCATCAGCCCGCAGCTTCTCAAGCCGCTGCTCCTCCTGCTGCAGATTGTCCTGCACCTCTACGCCACGGCGACGCTTCTCCAAAAATTTCTTGTCCTTCTCCCGATGCTCTGCACGGATCTCCTGCAGCTCATGCGTCCGCTCCTCTTTTTCGCGGGCAGCCTTGTATGCCTCATGCCCGCGGAGCTGCTCCTGCTCTTCTTGCAGGCTTTCCATCTCAACGGAAAGCTCCTGCTGCCTGCGATGCGCCTCCGCTTCCCTTGCACGGGCCTCCCGGATCCCCTGCTCGTTTTCCTTCTGTTTCTGTGCCTGCTGAGACAACAATGCTTCATAGCGCGCTGCCATAAGACCCCGATCCGCAAGCACTGCCTGATTGTAGCGGTCATATGCCTGACACACCCTGTCGAAGGAGCTTTTTTCCCGCTCCAACTGTTCAATGGAAAGCTTCGTACGCTCCATGTTTTCCAAGGTCTCGGAAAGAGGGCGCAAATCCTCCTCTGAAAGCACCGGCAGGGAATCATTCAGGATTTCATAGATGACGCTCGGACGAAAATCCCGAGAGAGCTTCGGGCTGCGCAACTGAATCAGGAGCTGCATGAGTTCCTCATACTGCTCCAAGCTTTGATAGCCGAACACATGCTGGTTCACCATTGCCATATATTCCCGCTGCTCCGTCGTCACGCGTCCATCCCGCCCGATGGCAAACTCCAGTTCCTTGCGGGACATCGGGATTTTCTGCTCCTTCCCCGTCTCAGCATCCCGCCCCAGCTTGTAAAGCTGGAAGTCCTGCCCGATCCGGCGTCCGTTCTGGAGGATGAATCCCCAGAAATCCACCTTGGTATTGCCCCGCCTCGCATGGAGGCCGATGCCTGTCGTGATGTACTGCTCGCTGTTCTCCCGTTTGTATTCCAGATAGAGATAACCTGTGCGCTCATCATAACTGCTGATTTCTTTCTCGCCCAGCAGATATTCCTCGATCCTGCGGGAACGGGAGCCAAAGCTGTCCAAACGATCCGCACGTTTCACACCATCCAGAAGCACTGTCACCAGACTCTGCATCGTGACAGACTTCCCCGATCCGTTGCTTCCGCGCAGCATGAGCCGGCCGTCCGCGAATTCAAACTCCGCCTCATCATAGTACCAATAATTCAGGATGCCTGCCCTATGCGCCTGCCATTTATTCTCCGCCACCGCTCTTTCCTCCCGCTTTCGCTTTTTCCGGCTGATAATCCGTTGGATATGCCCCGCTCAGCCGGAACAGTGCAGGCATGAGATGGATCAGTCCATTCTCATCCTGCTGTGCCATTCCCCAGCCCTTCATTTCTTCCAATATCATCTGGGTCAGCTTTTCTCCTCCAAGCTCCCGAAGCTCCTTGGTCCAACCATGCCCGATTGCTGCCCTGAGGTTTGACAGGAATGTCTCCATCTCCTGAACGGACCAGACCAGATGCTTCAAATCTTTCTCAGACGCACGCAATGCATGGGAAATATGCAAAATCACATCATGAAAGCCTTTCATGCGCACAGGGAAGATATCTTGGAACCAAGCATTCCGGTCATGGCTTACAAGCATCGCCGCATCCCGATAGAGTTCCAGATCCATGTCAATGACTTCTTCCAGCTCTCCCCTCAGGCGCTTGTACTGATTGCGCAAATAGGAAAAATCCGCTGCCCCTGCTTCCTGTTGATAAAAAACAGGCTCCAGAAGCAGGGAACGATAGATGCGCTGTCTTCTTTCGCGAACTCCTTCGCTCTCCTGTTCGCTTCCGTCGGAAACCATCGCGGCTCCGCAAAGCGCACGCACATCCTCATAACTTTTGATGTCCTTCGGATAGCTGCGCAGAAAGCTCCTCGCCAGCACGGTCACTTCATAAAGAGCCTCGCCCTCGGGATTGCCTTCCGCAGTCATTCCTTTTGCCAAAAAAGCCTCGCTCTCATCCTCCACGGCACGCAGGATTCCCTTGTCCAAAAGAAACCGCATGATACGTATCAAAGACTTGCGCCAGTTGTAGGACTCCCAGCTCAGTTGCTCCACTGCGTCCTCCTGGGGATAAAAACTCAGAAGCGCCTCACAGAGATCTCCCAGCAGAAACTGTCCATCCACGTCCTGCTCCTCCAGAAACGCCATCACGCAGCAGAGCAGTGTATAATCCCCCACGGACTGCATTTCGGGAAATCCCATGAAGGAACGCGGTTCCGCAGGAATCTTTTCCAGTTTGTAAAAGCGCGTGTTCACCAAAAGTGGCCATCCGCATTTATCACGAAAGAATTCCCGCAGCTTTTTTTCATGCTTCCGAACCAAAAAATAGGCTTCCGGCATTTCCCTGCGCAGCACCCAGCGATGCTCCAGCAAAAGCTGCGCCGCCTCCCGCAGCTCCTCCCTGCTCTTATCCTCCATCCGAAAGTTCCTTCCCTTACCTTTCTGCCTGCTTCACCTTCAATTTTACAGGCGGCAGGTAAAATTCCCCGTCCTCACTTCTGAGGCAGACGCTCCGCTTCGCGCGCCTGTCCCATTGCAGGCTGATCTCCCTTCCTGTCTCCGTACGGATGCTCCCCCGCTGCTGCATGCAGCGCGTCATCCATGTCAAGAGCGTCCTGCGCACTTCCTTCGTCACTACAGGAAGCTTCTCGAAATCGATCACATCGCCATCTATCAAGGAATTCAGGGTTTCATTGAGCTTTCTCTGCTGTTCCCGATAAACGCGCAACGCCTGCTCCTTTTCCTCCCGATGATCCCGGACGGCGCTTGTGCGCATCTTTTCGCGATAGGTGCTCACACGGGGCTTCACCTCGATTTCCGTGGGCAGTTCCTCAAAAATGCAGCCATCCATATTGTCGCTCCCACGCGGCTCCGCATAGAAATGGCGCACGCCTTCCGGGCCGAACAGCACGCCGGCCAACGTATCCGCCTCATGCTTCGAGCCGAGTCCCGCAAACCACTTTGCCAAATACAGATAATCCGTTTTCCTGCTGCGGAATGCCTGATGCTGCTCTGCCAACCGCTGTGCAAAACGCGTGATGCGCCGAATGGTTTCCATTGTCTCTTGGGACAACAACTGCAGCTCGCTTTCCCGATATTCCGTCCCCAGAAACCACTCCCGCATCACCTGGAAACTCTCCCGATAGTCTTGCTGGTACGCATCCTCGCTCTTATCCACGCCCAATCTCGGTATGCCACTCTGATAGACCGCCAACCGTTCGAACAACACTGCTTCCCTCTCCGGCTCGCTTTCCTTGAACAGCTTCTCAATGCGCACGGAAGCTCTTTGCAGACCGAGGATGAAATTCTGGAGATATTGGGTGAATTTGTCCTTATACACAATAAAAGCGCTGGTCTGCATGCGCTCCTCCACCTTCGCGCTCTTCAAATGCGCAAGATAATCCGAGGCATTCTGTACCAGCGTATGAAAATAATGCTGCAAATCCTCCCAAATCTGGTTCAGCTCTGCATTCTCCAGATGCTCACCACCCGTCAGGAATCCCTTGAGCGCACTTAAAATACGGTCAAACTGCGTTGTCTCCAACGAGCCACCAAATTCGTCCCCAAGGGATTTCAGCTTCTCCACCATGCGCTCGATTTCCACCGTATAAGGCGTGCATTGATAGCGAAAACGGCGTCGTTTGAAATCCACAATGCTCCGCGCACGCCCAGTCTCCTGATGAGGCTTTAAATTCCCCCACGCCACAAGCTGTGAAAGATCCTGCTCCAGCTGGTCAAAGCTGTACTCTGCAAAATGTGCATCTTCTCGCAGGAAATGAAAGATATCCTCCGGATACACATAAGTCTGCATGTGCGCATGCCTTTGATAGCAGAAATGGACAATCGCCCGATACCGCCAGGTATTGTCCTGATTCAGGTAGGATATTTCCTGTATCCTCCGAAAATCCGACTCCTCCATCTCATCGCCCCTTGCAACCATACTTCCTACATTTTAATCCACAGCACTGCATTCCGCAAGGAAAATTCTTCCCCTTTTCTCCGCAGATATGACGAAATACGAAAAATGTTCGAGGGCAAAATCAAGCGCCCCGAATCCACAGATGATCCGAGGCGGTATTTTACTGCTTCGCCACTTGCCGGAATGCCTTTCCTGCTGCTTCGATGGTACGGTCGATATCTGCATCCGTGTGCGCACCGGAGAGGAAAATCGTCTCAAATTGGGAAGGAGCCAGATAGATGCCTTGCTCCAGCATCGACAGGAACCACCGCTTAAATGCCTCCTGATCCGCCGCTGCCGCGTCCTCGTAATTCCAGACTTCCTGCTCGCTGAAGAAAATCCCCATCATCGAGCCTGCCTGATGCGCCTGAATCCTGACGCCTGCTCGTTCCGCCTGCACCTTCCAGCCGTCCAGCAGCTTCGTGGTCTGCCGCTCAATCTGCGCAGCATAGCCCTCCTGCGACAAAATCTGCAATGTCTCGATCCCCGCAGTCATCGCAAGCGGATTGCCGGACAGCGTCCCCGCTTGATAGACAGGCCCCGCAGGAGACACCTGCTGCATGATGTCCCTTCGTCCGCCGTAGGCCGCTACGGGAAGCCCTCCTCCGATGATCTTCCCAAGGCAGGTAATGTCGGGAATGATGCCATAAGCCTCCTGCGCCCCGCCAAGCGCAACGCGGAAGCCGCACATGACCTCATCGAAGATCAGCAGTGAACCATGCGCCTTGGTCAGATCCCGCAGCAGCTTCAGATACCCGTCCTTGGGCAGAACCAAGCCCATATTGCCGGCCACCGGCTCCACAATGACCGCCGCGATTTCGTCCCCATGCTGTTCCATGACCCGCGTGACAGCATCCGCGTCATTGTACGGAACCGTAATCGTATCCGCCGCAGTCCCCTTCGTGACACCCGGGCTGCTCGGCACCACGAACG
>CALGGN010000045.1 GCA_937915915.1 uncultured Selenomonas sp.
GCTATCGGGTGGATGTTTGCCGGGAGGAACTCTTAGAGGCGGGATATGAAGGCGTACAGCCCTTGTTTGCCTCGGATAGTTTTGATGAGGTTCTGGCCTTTGCCAAGGAGAAAATTCCGGAACTGAAGGACTCCATAGAGGAATACATTGCCGATGAGCGGCGAGAGAAAATCCTTGCCTACGACAATACGCATATCCGAAATGCTTACGACGATTTTATGGTAAAGTCTCACGCCGTAGCCATGGATATGGTGGCGGAAAAGCCTATCTACCTCCATCGGGATGATGCAACCATGGAAGCGGCGGCCATGATGCTTTTGGAGAAAAAATACAACAAGAGTGCCATCCTTCGTGCTTTTCGGGACTGTTCGCCCCTTACCACCTATCCCGGAGAAGAGAACGCATTAGCGAAGCAGATTTTGGAGACCATGGAAAGGCAAGGGCTGAAGAAATATGTGACCTATAAGTTTCTGGTGCACATTGCCAAGCAGAATGAGGTGGCACGATGATGGACAAGGAAACGACAAAACAGGAGATTGATGAGCTGAACACACTGCTGTCTGGCATCCAGACGACCCTGCAAACGGCCAGGGAACTGCTTTCGCAGGAAAATCCCGACTATGAGAAACTATTTGCCCTGCATGAAGGACTCCTGCAATCCAAAGGCAAGGCAGTCCATGCAGGACGGGAGCTTGAACAGATTGCCGGGGATGTGCATTGGCTGGCATACCACCAGAAACATGCCCAATACAACTTGATCCCCTATGCAAAATCCATTGTCTATCGCGCCATCCATAAGGAGAGCGAGTGGGAAATGCTGTACGATGGCGACGCCTGTCATGTGGTGTCCGGTGCGGTGCCCTTGTTCAATGGCTATGGTTTTTCCGTCAAGATGGCATCCGACACGTCGGATATGGCCTCCACCCGCACGGTGGCACTTTCCAATCTCGTGATTGAGGTGGAGCCGAAGGACGAAATGCGGCTCAATGATTTTGGCCTTGTGTCGAGAGTCCAACTGGAAAAAATGGATCACATGCTTGCTGTTTTGGAGCAGATGGGCAGCTGCCAGCCGAAAACCGCAGAGGAAATCTTTGCCAAGGCATTTGTGAAGCCGTTTCAATCGAAGTACATGGAACACCCCAGAGACATCAAGCAAGGTGCCTTGCAAAGGGGAGCCAGAGGAGCCTGTCATGCCCTGCACAAGAAATTTGCCGAAAAGCTCTCTGCGGAGCAGTACGACAAACTGTCCAAGATGGCGCAAGCGCTATCCCCGGTGCCGGTTGACAGGATGTGGCAGGAACAGACTCTGGCGCGGTAATCTCATGGGAAGGAACTTCAGTCAAGCAAAGTTTCATCGGAAGCGGCTCCGCCTTATGGCACATTGTCACAAGGTATGGAACAGGAATTTTGTTCCGCTCGTACTGCTGATACTTCTTCAGTGGCCGGTTGTGCTCTGGGGGAGCTATCATCGGTATCTTCTCACGCATATCGGCGTGATGGTCTTGGATTCCTTTCTGGTGATTGCCGGGTGTTTCTACTTTGTGGCCATGACGGAAGCCTTGCCGTGGAAGGCTTGGCGGCAGAGGCTCTTTGCTTCTTCCCTGCTGATCTTGGCTATTCTGTTCATACTGGAAATTTTCGCTATTTGGCAATATGGGACGCTGTTCGGCGAGGGCTTGATGACTGTCATACTGGAAACCAATCCTGCCGAGGCGGTGGAATATCTGCGGTCTGTCTGGCGTGTTGGTCTGACTATGCTGGGCTTGCTACTGCTAATATTTGTAGCTGCCTATGGGCTGCACAGACTATGGCGAAAACGGCGCAGACGGCTTTCCCGCAAGGTGCTTGTTCTCATTCAGCCGGAGGTAATCGGCATTTTTATGGCCACCCTCTACATCCGACCCATAGGCGGGGAAGCACCCTTCGATTTGCCCATAACTCAAATCCCCTCGGCTTTCTTCCAAACATGGGAAGATATGGGGCATTATGAGGAACTGCGGCAGAATTTATCCGGCGAAGTTTCTCTTTTGAGGAACGAAAGCAATATTCCCTATGTGGTGCTGATTCTGGGGGAATCC
>CALGGN010000046.1 GCA_937915915.1 uncultured Selenomonas sp.
CAGTTTGAACCTCTACAGTGAGGAATTTTTGAATTATCTGGAGACATTCAGCTTTCATGGGGATGTCTATGCCTTTGAAGAGGGAACGGTGATCTATCCCAATGAGCCGGTGATCACTATCGTCGCCAATATTGTGGAGGCTCAGATCGTCGAGACGGAGATCCTGGCTCAGTTCAATCATCAGAGCCTGATCGCGACCAAAGCTCAGCGGGTCGTTCATGCGGCAGAGGGTCGGATCGTGTGCTCTTCCGATCTCGGCGCGCCCATAACAACGACGCGGCTGTTTACGGTGCTCGGGCCTGTGCGATCGGCGGGGTCAACGGAACCGCCACGGTGCTGGCCGGACAGAAATTTGCGATCCCGGTCAGCGGCACGATGGCGCATAGCTGGATCATGTTCTATGGGGATGAATTCGGGGCATTCAAGCACTATGCGGAGATTTATCCCGACGCGACCGTGCTGCTTGTGGATACCTATGATGTCATTCATTCGGGGATACCCAATGCAATCCGTGTCGCAAGGGAAGTGCTGGATCCCATGGGCAAGCGCTTGAAGGGCGTCCGCATCGATTCGGGCGATCTGGCATATCTTTCCAAGCGGGTGCGTGCCATGCTGGATGAGGCGGGGCTGCAGGATTGCAAGATTGTCGTGTCGAACAGCCTGGATGAGTTCACGATTGCTTCCCTTTTGAGCCAGGGGGCGTGCATCGACAGCTTTGGCGTTGGCGAAAGGCTCATCACGGCGCGTTCGGAGCCGGTGTTCGGTGCGGTATACAAGATTGCTGCCGTGGGAGAGGACGGGAATTTTGCGCCGCGCATCAAGGTTTCGGAAAATGTGGAGAAAATCACGAATCCGGGTCTCAAGGATGTCTACCGTGTCTATGATGCAAAAGGACAGGCGGTGGCAGACCTGCTGGCTGTTTGCGGGGAAGAGGTGGATATGTCGAAGCCTTTCCGCTATGTGGATCCGCAAAAACCGTGGAAGAACCGTTCTTTCGAGGGGTGCACGGCAAAGAATCTGCGCAGGCTCTATGTGCAGGATGGAAAACGCACACAGGAACTGCCGAAGCTGGATGAGATACGCGGCTATGTGAAGGAGCAGCTGGACAACGAGATCTGGCAGGAGGAGCAGCGCTTTGAGAATCCGCATCGCCATTATCTCGATATGACGCCGGACTACTATGAGCTGAAGATGGGGCTTTTGCATGAGACGCGCAAGCAGCATGCTTAAGGAAATTTTTGGAGGATGATGGATGTTTACGGGAAGGACGAAAAATCTTGGCATCCTTGGCTGGCCGGTGGAACACTCGCTTTCGCCTGCCATGCAGAATGCCGCGCTCCAAAAGGCCGGTCTGGACTATGTGTACGTCGCGCTGCCCGTGCAGCCGGAGCATCTTGGGGATGCTGTTGCAGGGCTGCGGCATATGGGGTTTGCCGGATGGAATGTCACCATTCCGCATAAATCGGAAATCCTTCCGCTGCTGGATGACGTGCATGAGGATGCGCGCGTCATCGGCGCGGTCAACACGGTCGTGCGGAGCGGGGAAAAGCTCATCGGATACAACACGGATGTGGCGGGATTCCTGGCGGGACTGAAAGCAGCAGGATGCACGGCGGAGGGAAAGCATGCCGTCATGCTGGGGGCAGGCGGGGCAGCGAGGGCTGTGCTCTGGGGACTCTGCAAATCCAGGGTGTCGGATATTGTGGTTGGCGTGCGGAATCCGCAGAAAGCGCAAGCGCTGGCAGATGGTTTCAGGGAATACGGGAGGATCTCCGTCTTGCATTGGGCGGATGACGTTTTTGCCGAGGCGCTGTCCCAAGCGGAACTGCTCATCAACACGACGCCCATCGGGATGTATCCGAAGGTGGACGGCATGCCGCCCGTGGAGCTGAAACGGCTGCCGAAGTCCGCGCTGGTCTATGATATCATCTACACGCCCGAGAAGACGAAGCTGCTGCAGGAGGCGGAGCGGCTTGGG
>CALGGN010000047.1 GCA_937915915.1 uncultured Selenomonas sp.
AAGAAAGAAATGACCGGTGCCGGGATCTTTGCACCGGTGCCAGCCAGTGACAGTGACTTCTGCGCCATCCTGCTGGCACGGCTCATCAAACAGCCCCGGGAATTCTTCAGCGCAATGCCTGCGAAGGATTACGCCAAGCTCACCCAGGAAGTCAGCAATTTTTTACTGCTCTAGGGCTCAAGGTGCCGCATCCCGACCGGGAAATCCGGGCATGGTGCATCAGCCTTGCCCGTGCAGAGACAGGCTGTGGATGCCTGGACTGGTTCAATCTGCCCATCGTTGAACTGTCGCAATGGGCAGAGGCGGTCAACCGGCTGGAGAAAAAGCGGAAAAAAAGCATTGCTTTTTCTTAGGGACGGTCTGAACAACTGCTGAAATTACGGTATCCAGACGCACTTTCTTCAATTTTTCCCTCAAAACCGGCAAAAACAGCTGATTTCTGCTGTCGTCACCACTCATTCCTGCCCTGATTCAGGATAATTCCCTGAACCAGGACGCATTTATCCCGCAGACAGCCTGAAACGCACCCTCAGCAGGTTGGCGAAGCCAGACAGCAGGTACAGCCGGTTGGCGTTCTTGGCGATGCCCCTGTACCGGACCTTCGCATAGCCGAACTGAACCTTGACACGGTGGAACAGGTGCTCAACCTTGGCGCGCACCCGTGACTTCGCCTTTTCAATCATGTCGATGACCCCGCCCTTGGGATGCCTGCGACGGCTGCCTGGGCGCATGGATATGATGGACTGGATTTCCCTTGCCTGCATCCCGGGGCGTTTGTCCAGCCCTGTGTATCCGGCATCCCCATACACTTTCTCTTCTTCCCCATGCAGCAGTTTCTCTGCCTGGGTGATGTCGTGCTCATTGGCTCCTGTGAACGCAAGGCTGTGGACAAGGCCGCTGACGGCATCTACCCCCGCGTGCATCTTCATGCCGAAATGCCATGTGCTGCCTTTCTTGCCTGACTTCATCTCAGGATCCCGGCTGCCTTCTTTGTTCTTCGTGGAGGACGGGGCTTCTATGAAGGTGGCGTCCACTATTGTCCCTTCACGCACCATGAGCCCCCTCTCACGGAGCTGGTGGTTGATGGCGCTGAACATTTCCCTGCCGAGGCCGTGGCGTTCCAGGAGATGGCGGAAGTTCAGGATGGTGGTCTCGTCGGGGATGCGGTCTTCCTCGCCTATGCCTGCATATTCCCTGACGGCGTACATGTCGTAGAGCGTGTCTTCCATGGCGGGGTCGCTGAGGTTGTTCAATATCTGGAATACATGGATACGGAGCATGACTGTCAATGGATAAGCCGGCCGGCCTCCCTGCGGCCCTGCCTTTGCATAGTACCGGGATACCTTGGATTCGAGTTTCTTCCATGGGGTCACCTGTTCCAGGGTCTCAAGGAACCTTTCACGCCTGGTCTTTTTCTTCCTGCGGCGGAATGCTGTCTGTACCTGGAAGAATGTCAGCTGCTCGTCCATTGTGTTTCCTATGCGGGTAGTCTGTAATCCCTTTAGTTTATAGGATATGTCCCTCCGGCGCTTGGGTTTCTCAGAGTTGCCTTAAATCAGAAGACTCATCTTCTGAATCATCTATTGCAGAACTGCTCCCGAAAGGAGCTTTTGGAGGCTCTTGCCGGGCTGCAGATGGTGCAGGAAGGCCTGCATCGGCGGGAAGACTCCGCCATCATAAGTCGCAGCGGCAAAGACGGCCCGGCCATAGCGGAACGCATCTTCGACGGCCTCGGCCTGATCCTCTGGCCGGGTGACGGCGAGGAACCGATCTCCCTGGAGATCATGCTCGTCGAGAGCGTCGGCGTGCCGGGCTGGAAGTTTTTGGAGCTGAACGCCCCCGCAGGCATCGTTTACGAGCAGGACACCACCGCCGACGCTTCCGACCTGCGTTGGTTTGAGAAGAGCGCCGGGGGCTTCACGGAGAGCTATTGGGCCGTGGACGGCGAGAAGTGCGCCCTTGTCGCCGTGGGGCTCGC
>CALGGN010000048.1 GCA_937915915.1 uncultured Selenomonas sp.
GGAGTGTCGGCGGCGCCCCAAAAATCCTCGGGCAAAAAACTTTCGGCTTGTAATTAAAATGAAAAACAATTATAATCGGCAAAAACATTGGAGTGGAAGTTATGAGGCGATATACAATCCTGCTGTTGACGTCGTTCATGCTCATCCTCTCGTGCGCCGCAGGCATGACTATCCCCGTCGGCGCCGACAAAAACAATCGAAGCGTCCCGCTCAAAGAATTAACCGCCTACACCACATTGCCTCCCGAACACGTTGCGCTCCTGTCGGAAGCCTACGAGCGTGAACACCACGTCCGAATAAATTTCGTGCCGCTCTCGTCGAGCGAACTCCTTCAACAGTTGAGGAATGACGCCGTCAGCGATCCGACCGTCGTCACCACGTCCGATCTCGTGCTCGCCGACAGCAACGTCCTCGAGCGCGCCGCCGATCTCAATCTCTTAAAACTTTACGTCTCGGAGACAAACGACGCCGTCAAGCCCGCTTTCAAGGACGACGACGGCGCTTGGACGGGCGTTTGGTACGATCCCGTCGTGTTCTGCATCAATCGCGATTATCTCAAGACGATCGCCGACATTCCCGACACTTGGACGGCGCTTGCCGATTATCGCAACGTCCGCGTCGGCATTACCGATTTTCTTGCCGCCGATGCGTCCGCCAACCTCATGTATCAAATGATCGGGCAATTCGGCGACGCCGCCGCTTATGATATCCTCGACAAACTTCATCCGAAAGTCATTCAATACGCCAAGTATCTTTCAAATCCCGTGCGTCAGGCGGGCATGGGCGAAGTCGACATCTCGATTGCGGTTGAGAGTGAGACGCTCCGCTACATGCAAAACGGTTATCCGCTCAGGATAATTTACCCCGCCGACGGCACGGCTTTTATGTTGACGGGCGTAGCGATCTCGAGCGTCGACGACGGACGGCTCGGAGCGGCGGCGGAGTTTTCGGATTGGCTGTTGAGCGACGAGGCGCAATTGGTTTTGCAACGGAATGATTTTTATTTCGTGCCGACCAATCCGCAGACGCTTGCCTATAAAAAATTCGCGGGGAAAAATTTGCGGCTGTTCGACGTAAAAAATTCGTTCGACGAGCGCCAACGATATAATTTCCTGGATTATTGGGTGAAACAAATTCGATTGAAGGCGCCCGAGGGAATGATACGATGAAAAATCGCTTCGTAAGTTTCGGTTGCAAAAAAATTTGCGGGTAAAATTTTACGACCGGTTGATGTTACTTTGGAACGTCGGGTCAAACAAATTCGATTGAAGGCACTCGACGAGATGAGGTGAGATTATTGAAAGTCGGCTTTGTGAGTTTGGGTTGCGCAAAAAATCTGGTCGATACCGAAGTGATGTTGGGGATAATGCAACGGCACGGGCTCGAATTGACGGCAAATCCGTCGGAGGCGGATATTTTGATCGTCAACACGTGCGCGTTCATCGCGTCGGCGAAGGAAGAATCGATCACCACGATCCTCAACCTTGCCGATTACAAAGAGAACGGGCGCTGTCGATCGCTGATCATCGCAGGCTGCCTCGGTCAACGCTATCGACAAGAGTTGCTCGACGAGATGCCGGAGGCGAACGCGATCATCGGCACCAACGCTTGGCATCGGATCATGGAAGCGATCGAGGAAACGCTCAAAGGTCGGCGCGTGATTTTGATCGGCGACAAGGAAAAAATTTACGACGCGAATACTCCGCGCCTTCGCACGACTCCCGATTATACCGCGTATGTCAAGATTGCCGAGGGTTGCGATCATCGATGTGCGTTTTGCGCGATCCCGTTGATTCGCGGTCGACAGATCAGCCGTCCGATTGAAGATATCCGCGCGGAAGTTGAGCGGTTGGCGTCGGACGGCGTCAAGGAGATCAATCTGATTGCGCAGGACACGACGAATTACGGTCGAGACTTATATAAAGTTCCGTCGCTGGCTCGACTGTTGAAAGAACTCGTCAAGGTCGACGGCGTGAAATGGCTCAGGATACTTTACAGTTATCCGACGAATTTTACGGACGAGCTGATCGAGGTGATGGCGACGGAGGAAAAAATTTGCAACTACGTCGACCTGCCGTTGCAGCACGCGTCGGACGAAGTGTTGAGGCGAATGCGGCGTTCGGATCGACGGGCGGACATCGAAAAATTGTTGTCGAAAATCCGTCGGCGCATCCCCGATGTGGCGATCCGCTCGACGTTCATAGTCGGGTTCCCGGGCGAAACGGAAGAAGATTTTCGGCAGCTGAAGGAATTTTTGACGGCTCAACGGTTGGATCACGTCGGAGTGTTTGTGTACTCGCCCGAGGAAGATACACCGGCATATACGATGCCCGATCAGCTCGACGAAGGGATTGCGCAGGAGCGGTATCACGAGCTGATGAGTTTGCAAAGTCAAATCTCGCAGGAGATCAATGAATCGCTCGAGGGTCGGGAGCTTGAGATATTGATCGAAGGTCGCGATGAAGAGGTGCCGGACATCACGGCGGGGCGGTCGTATCGCGAGGCGCCGGAAGTCGACGGGCAAGTATACATCGAAGGCGATCGACGGAGCCGCGCGGGAGATTTCGTCAAGGTAAAAGTGTTGGCGGGCTTCGTCTATGACTTGGCGGCTGAAAGGATATGACGATGGACGGCGCGATTGAGCTTGGGAAAATATTAAAGGCGCGCGGTTGGACGATCGGCTGTGCGGAGTCGTGCACGGGCGGCTTGTTGACGAGCCGATTGACTGATATTGACGGGAGCTCGGCGTATGTCAAAGGCGGAGTGATCTCGTACGCAACGGAAGTAAAAATAAATTTGTTGAAAGTCCGCGCGGCGACGGTAGAAAAATTCGGCGTGGTGAGCGTCGAGACGGCGATCGAGATGGCGGCGGGCGTGAGACGATTGCTCGGCGTCGATGTGGGCTTGAGCACGACGGGCTATGCGGGACCGACGGGAGATCAAGTCGGGCTGGTGTGCATCGGGCTGTCGACGGCGGACGGAACTGCGGCGCAAAAATTTTCGGTATGTTATTTTGCCATGAGCTTCGCCAGCTTGTTCGCGAACTCCACGGGATTTTCCGGCAGGATGCCTTCGATGAGAAGTGCCTGCGTGTAGAGCAGATCGCAGTAATCCTTGAATTCCTGACTGTCCTTTCCGCCCTCATGGATCCCCTGCAGCCGCGCGAACAGCTCATGATGCGGGTTGATCTCCAGAATACGCTTTGCCTTGAACAACGGATTGTCCATCTCCGCGAAGGTCTGCTCCATCGACAGGGACGGACCCTGCTCATCTGCCACAAGGCAAACCGCGCTGGACTTCAGACGCGTCGATACCTTGACCTCGGCGATCTTGTCTCCCAGAGTTTCCTTGATGTCCTTGATGAGATCATCATTTTTCTTTGCGATGTCCTCGGTCTCCTTTTTGGCCTCTTTGGAAGCCTCGTCATCGAGATCCAGATCGCCGCGGCTAATGGAGTGGAACTGCTTGCCGTCGTACTCGCGCAAGGTCTCGATGCAGAACTCGTCCACGGGATCCAGCAGGTACAGCACCTCCAGCCCCTTCTCGCGCAAAAGCTCCATTTGCGGCAGATGCTCGATGGTCTCCTTGTCCTTCGCCGTCGCATAGTAAATCTTTTTCTGGCTCTCCGGCATACGGCTCACATATTCCTTGAGCGTCGCCAGCTTACCCTCCTGCGAGGTCATGAAGAGCAGCAGATCCTTCAGCTTGTCGATGGTGTCGCTGCCGGAATACATGCTGTTGTAAATGCCGATCTTGAGAGACTTTCCGTACTCGTTCCAGAACTTTTCGTATTTCTCTCGGTCATTGCTCAGAAGCCTGCCCAGTGTCTTCAGGATGTTCTTTTCCAATGCCTTGCCAATGGACTTCAGTTCACGGCTCTGCTGCAGCAGTTCGCGGGAAATGTTCAGCGAAAGATCCGGAGAGTCCACAAGCCCCTTCATAAAGCGCAGATAGTCCGGCAGCAGATCCTTGCACTTGTCCATGATGAACACATGACGAGAGTAAAGCTGCAGCCCCGGCTCATAATCGGTATGGTAAAGATTGAACGGAGCCTTCGCAGGAATGCACAGCAGCGAAGTATACTCCACCGTGCCCTCCGCCTTCGTATGGAAATACTCCATCGGCTTCTCCCACTCGTGGAACTGGTTCTTGAAGAATTCCGTGTATTCCTCGTCCTTGATCTCGTTCTTGTTGCGCGTCCAAAGCGGCTGCATGGAGTTCAGCGTGCGGATCTCCGTGCGCTTGATCTTCTCCGCGCCCTCGATGGGCTTGCCCTCATCATCCTTCGGCGTCTCCTCGACCTCGAAATTCATCTTGATCGGATAGCGCACATAGTCCGAATACTTCTTCACAAGATTCTGCAGCTTCCAATTCTCCGTGAAGTTCTCCTCTGCGGAATCCCCATAGAAATCCTTTGCCAGCGTGAGTGTGACCGTCGTGCCGCGGGACTCCTTCTCGCAGTCCTCGATGGTATAGGAACCGTCCGCCGTGGACTCCCAGCGCACCGCCTGCTGCGTGCCGGCCTTGCGTGTCACCACCGTGACCTTCTCCGCTACCATGAAAGCGGAATAGAAGCCTACACCGAACTGGCCGATCAGATCCTTGTCGCTGATATCCTGATTCTCTTCCTTCGCCTTCTTCATCTGCTCCAGGAAGGCCTTCGTGCCCGACTTCGCAATCGTCCCGAGATTTTCGATGACCTCCTCGCGTGTCATGCCAATGCCGTTATCCGAAATGGTCAGCGTATGGCTCGCTGCATCCGGCACGAGGAAAATCTCATAATCCTCGTCTCCCTCCAGAAGCTCACGATTCGTCAGGGAAGCAAAATGCAGCTTGTCAATCGCGTCCGAAGCATTGGAAATCAGTTCCCGCAGAAAAATCTCGCGGTTTGTATAGATGGAATTGATCATCAGATCCAGGAGCTGTTTGGTTTCTGCCTGAAATTCAAGTGTTTCTTTCGACATACATGTCACCTTTCTGTCCTATGATTTGTTAGCACTCATAGCGTTCGAGTGCTAACGATGCTCCTATCATAATACAAAAAAGGCAAAATGTCAATGTTTACAAATTCACCGAGCGGGCATTCCTCCACTACTATAAAAATCTTAGCGAGCACAAACCAAAGGCGCAGTGGGCTTATTTTTTCCAGTCCTCGCTCACGCTGCCCGTTTCTCTTACATCATTGACAGCCGCCTCCATCCTTGCAAAGGAAGTTTGAACGCCGGCCTTGTCGGCGGAATAGTCCACGGCATGGCGGGAGCTGATGCCCAGGGAAGATGCTTCTGCCACGGAGTCGATATTGGCTCCCATGAAAACAAAATTCCACTTGTAGTCATTCGTGGCCTTCTCGATCATGGCTTTCACCTTGAGCTTGTTATATTCCTTGCTGGCATTTTCCTTCCCGTCCGTCATGATCAGGACTACGACGCGTCTCTTAGCGGGGCAGACGCCCTCCTTTGCCATCTTTCCGGCCACTTCCGTGAGCGTCATGCCGACAGCATCCAGCAGCGCGGTCGTTCCTCTTGCATAGTACTCTGCCGGGGTCAGTGCCGGCACATCCGCAAGGTTCACGCCCTTCACGACCATCTCGTATTGATTGTCAAACAACACCGTTGTGACTTCTGCGCGGCCCGGTTCCTTCTTTTGTTTGTCAAGGAAAGAATTATAGCCGCCAATGGTATCCCCTGCCAGATCCCGCATGGAGCCGGAGCGGTCAAGAATGCAAATGATCTGCAAAGGCTCGGCGGAGGTCTGATCGCAGGCTGCGCTGTGCTCATGCAGCGGCAGTACCTGCTGCTTCTCCTTTCCGCTATCTTTCCCCGGCGAGTCTGCGGGCTGCGCTTCAGCCAGACAGGTCCCCATAAGCATCATCAGCATCATCATGGAAATCAACAAAGACCGTATCATTTCCTCATCCTCCGTTTCTGTCTTGGAACTCCTGTATCCTGAACTCCTACCTTGCAATATTCTCTATGCCTTGGAAAAACCCTTCTTTTCCGGGTATCACTTCTTATACAGAAAGCACACCTTCACGTTTCGGTGAAGGTGTGCGAAACTGATGCTAAATCAGCATATTGACGGACATCCTGCTCTGCTCCGCAGGTGTCGGCGCACGGTTGGGGAGGCTTGCCATCTTCTGCTTTGCCTCCTCGAGAAGTTTTTTTGCCTTCTCAACTTCCGCTGCATCACACATGTTCTGTTTCAGACCGTCCTCAAGTTCCTGAATGTCCTGTTCCAAGAGAGCAAGGACAGCTCTCATGTCCCCTTGGGTGGCAGCCGCAGCCATGAGACGTTTGATTTTATCTCCATTGAAGCCTATGGTACTTTTGGAGGATTCCATCGTCACTTCACCGTTTTCATCAATCGTGACTTTCATGCCCTGAAATCCAATCTCGCCCTGTCTTTCCTTGTATGCGGAATCTGCTGCCGAAAGATTTTCAAAGAGGGATTTCAGCTTGTCCTCATCCTGCACACAGGCGCGAAGATATTGGGAGGAAATTTTTGTCATGCCCATCTTCACGACATTGTAGTTTTGGAAAAGGTACTTGGTAAGTTCATCGGAATCGGCAAATGCACTTTTTGCAGGATTCGTTTGCCCAAGAGCAAGCGCCGCCCTTCCGTCGACGGAAATATCCACAAGTGCTGCGGCCTTCTTCTCTTCCGCCATCCGTTGCTCCGCCCTCTCCTTGCTTTTTTCCAAAAGTTTTTCCTGTGCTTCCTTCCATGCTCCCGATTTTTTCTTATGGGGCTTTTCCAAAAGCGCACGCCACCAGTTTTTCTCTCCCGTGCGCTTGACAGAGGACTCTTTGCGCGTATCCTGACCGGAAATGCTCCATGCACTAAGCCCACCGTCATCCCCGATGATCCACCCGGCAGATTTCAGATTGCGTCCCTGCGCCAAGTCCGTATGGGAAATATCATAGATCAGCGCCTCATACTCCAGCCGTTTTTCCGGGTCTTTCTCCATTTGCTTCAAGATTTTCGGGGAAATCGACACATTGTTTGTCCCTGCCCCGGAAAACGGTTTTGTCCCTACGTTGAACTTCAAATTGGGAAATTTTTCGGAAAGGCTTTTCATTACGCCGGACTCGGAATTTCCTTCGTCCATTTGTGCTTTCGCGTAACTGTAAGCCGCCTCGGAAACATAGCTTCCCCCTACTTTGACCGGCATCGCAATTACCTCCTTGGTCACATATCATCCGTGGATTCCTCTCTACCGATAATATCGTAGAAAATGCCCCGCAGGTTAAGACATTTGGCGCGAACGCCCCTATTTAGGGTGTGAACGGCGTTTTGACGGGAAATTTCCCTCTACCCAACACAGCCTCAATGTGATAGTATCAGAAAAAACATTCGCAAAAGGAGCGTTCATGCCGGAAATAAATTTCAGAAAGGTTCTTCTGCCCTTTTTGACGGTTTTCCTTCTGCTCTTGGTGCATGAAATCATCATCGGCCGCCCGGACGACCATCCATTTCTGTACCGGGATGTCAGCAGTGTGCAGATTCCTCCCTTTCGGACAATGGATTTGCAGGGAAACACGGTCACGCAGGATATTTTTATGGGAAACTTCACCGTAGTATGCCTTTGGGTGACACAAGACGCCGATAACAGCCGCAAGTTACTGACAAGCATCAACGATTGGAGAAATTCTGCTCCGGCGGCTTTTCAGTTCATCGGCATGATTGGGGATTTGAAGGATGCATCCGATGCGGCACGGATAACTGCGGCATCCTCTGTTGCAGGCGCAATTCCCGCCGTGCCGCAGCTTTTCGTGAATGATGATCTTGCAGACCTTTTGGCGCGCATTCGGAATGTCCCCACCGTCTTTTTCGTGGACAAGAGCGGAAATCTGGTCGGCCAGCCTGTGGTGGGAAACGAGCCAGTCCTGGTCCAAAAGGAAGCGATGCGGCTCATAGGGGCAGAATCCGAGGAGGGAAAAGTACAGAAAGAACTGCAAAACATCCTGTTTTGGCGGCCTTAGGGTATGTTGATTCATTCACCTGATTTGATAGAGCATTACCGTCAGTTGGAATTTTTTGCGATGCCCTGTTTCCGTGATGCAAATTTCTATATCTCCTTGGTACTTTTCGGCAATACGCCTGATATTGCACAGACCGATACCGTGCAATGCCTCGTCCTGTTTCGTTGTTGACGGAATATCCGCATTGGGTTCCCATTTGAGGAATCCGTCAAAATCATTTTCCGCCTCCAAAAAGAACAGATTCCCATTTGTGTATGAACGAAGGGAAATACAAGGTGACGCTTCCACCCGCTCCGCTGCCTCGATTGCATTTTGCAGGGCATTGTTCAGAATCACGCTCACATCATATACATCAAAGACATCGTTTTGGGGATAGTGGAAATCAAAATACGTATCAATCTTTTTCTCCTTGGCCTGCTGCCTGAACTGATGCAGAATGACATCGGTCAGGTAATTCCCTGTGTTGTCGGAAAAGTCAAGTTTGGCTATGACAGCTTCCATTCCTTGCAAATAAGGAGACAATCCCTCGCTATCCCTTCCCAAACGATTATTCACGAATGCTGCGATATTCGCCATGTGTGCGCGAAGGTCGTGTTTCAACCCGCGCATGTCACGGTAAATATGGTCAAGTTCCATGACCTGTGCATGCACCTCTGCCACACGATTTTCGATGAGCAAGCGTTTCCTTTCCTCCTCCTTTCCGTCCATAAGCCCACGGAATAAAATCACCGATGATATGACAAAACCCAAAAGGAACAAACTCACCAAAGGGAGGAGCAGCACCGTTTCCGGCACACGGTCGTAAACGAGCATGAGGGCGCTGTTATCCACGGAATAGGCCATCAGCCTGAGGGTAAGGTCGACGCAAAGTATCGCAGCGCATGGCATGAGCAGGAAAGATAGTTCCCTCACATTCAAATCGTGATCCATGCCGACAAAGTTTTGCATTATGGCCCTAAGGTAAAGGTAAAATACGCCCAGCTGCAGCCCACGGCAAATCGTGAGGACAGAGAACAGTGCCACCCGATTGGAAGCCGACATGAAATCCATCACGAACTCCGCAGGCGGCAATCCGTTCGCCAGAATGGCGTTGATGCTCCATTCCCAAAAAGGGCCCCATATACCGAAAAGGGCATGCGCCAAGGGACTGGCCGCAAATCTCAAGATTTCCCATCCGGCAACAAAGCTCGCGGCGCTGAAAGCCTGCCGCGGCATATTTTTTTCAAAAAACAGCATTTGCATTGTGGCAAACAGGATAAAATTGGGAAGGATGTGCCCGAAACGGTCAGGGAAGGGATGATAGGATTCCGGCATATTCCCATAGAGCATTTTTGTCAGGGCAAAAGCGACAATCCACAGAAACATCCCTTTCTGCCGATTTGTGTATTTTCCCTGCAGGAAGCATTCCGAATATCGAAAGCCAAGGAAGGCACTGATTGCATAAACGGCTGCATCGAGGAGATATTCTTCCTCATACATTCACGAGTCCTCCCTTCTTGGCATATGCCAGAAACGATTTCACAAAGGAAGAATATCTTTTATAAGCCAGCAGGATCCGATCGCCATTGATCAGTTCAATTTCATTTTTTCCATAGGAAGATATGTAAGAAAAATTCACCAGATAGCAACGATGGCAACGATAAAACGCATTTCCGAAAGCCTGTTCAAAATCTTCCATTTTCCCTTGAACTTCATAGGTGCCCTCCGTGGTATGAACCATGACCTTTTTATTGCTGCTTTCCACATAGAGCACATTTCTTAACCGTATTTTCTTGTTGTAATGCGGAAGCTTCAGCAAGACATAACGGTCTTCTTGCTGGCGCTTATGTTCCGCCTCGTCTACTGCCTTCTCCAAAATCTCGCGAAATTTTTCTTTTTGGATCGGTTTGACAAGATAATGAAACGCCTGTACGTCAAAGGCCTCTGCCATATGGTCACTGAATCCTGTCACGAATATGATGATGCTTTTGCGTCCTCCTGCCAAGTTCTGTTGCTCTCGAATGTGATGTGCAAGCTCCAACCCGGAAACCCCTTGGATATCCAAAAAAAATATGTCAAAAAATTCTTTGCAGCCGATAAACTCCTCCGCCGAAAAAAACATTTTCACATCTGCCTCCGGCTGATAAAGCGCAATCCAACGATTAATCTCCTTCGCAACTTCCGTGTCGCTGTCACAAATTGCAATTTCTATGCTCATGATCCCATGCCTTCTTCCCATTCCGCAACTCACACGCCCTTACACGAAAACAGAAAAATCTCCGGAGGATAGTTCCACCGGAGACACATTTTATTGTATGCAAACCTACGTATCTTCCATGTCCATTGTATCATGGATTCGATGAAGCATCAATCGACAGGGAACGAACGGCAGTTTTTTGGGTGTGAACGTCTCTAATCAAACAAATCCGAGTGACTCCCCAGACGATACAGAACAAGTACAAGCACTTCTCCCTGAATCTCATAAATCAAAAGCCAATCCGGCTCAATACCGATGAAGGGAAAAAACAAGGACTGTAGAATATAGAAGCATGAGAAATGTATGGTAAGGAGAGCATATCATGGCGCTTTGGAATCTCAAGGTATACGGTATCGTGCAAGGAGTCGGGTTCCGTCCTTTTGTGAGCAGGCTGGCGGACCGTATGGGTATTTTCGGAACGGTGGCCAACAAAGGGCCTTACGTGGAAATCTTCGCGCAAGGAGATGAAAGCGCGCTGGGCGCTTTTCGGGAAGAAATCCTGCACCACCCACCCATCCGTGCCGCTGTACTGAAGCTGGATACGGAAGTGTCGGATGCGGATGAAAATTTTACACGTTTCGATATCATCGAAAGCGAAAAGGAACAGGGCAAGATTTTTGTCTCGCCGGATATCGCCACTTGCGAAGAATGCAAGCGGGAACTTTTCGATTCCCAAGACCGCCGCTATCTCCACCCCTTCATCAACTGCACTGCCTGCGGGCCGCGCCTCACCATTCTTGACGCCATGCCCTACGACCGGGAGCGCACGAGCATGGGCGAGTTCCCCATGTGCCCTGCCTGCGAGCAGGAATACACGCGTGCGGAAACGCGCCGCTATGATGCGCAGCCTGTCTGCTGCAACGACTGCGGCCCCGAAGTCTACCTGATCGATGGAAACGAGCGAGGCAGCGCCGCTATCACACGGACACGTAAAATTCTCGCCCAGGGCGGCATCGTTGCCATCAAGGGCATTGGCGGCTTCCATCTTGCCTGCGATGCCACGAATGAAGAGACCGTCCGGCGTCTCAGGACGCTCAAGCACCGGCCATGCAAGCCCTTCGCTGTCATGGCAAGGGATCTGCAGACTGCGATGCGGGAGTGCGTGATTGCGGATTGGCAAAAAGAAATCCTTGCGGGACACCAAAAGCCGATCCTGCTGCTCTCCAAAAAAAACGGCGGACGCATTGCGGAGGCCGCGGCTCCTAGGAATCCGCGAATCGGGCTGATGCTCCCCTATGCCCCCATCCAAATGTTGCTGTTCGACTATCCTGACGGCATCCGAATGCCGGATCTCCTGATCATGACCAGCGGCAATCCCTCCGGCGCCCCGATCTGCCGTACGGACGAAGACGCAAAGGCCGCACTTGCGCCCCTCTGCGACGCGATTCTCTCCCACAATCGAAATATCCGCCTGCGCGCCGATGATTCCGTCATGGATTCTTTCCGAAACAGTCCCTACATGATCCGCCGCAGCCGCGGCTATGCGCCGTTGCCTGTCTTTTTCGGCAAAAATCTCAAAGGGCAGGTGCTTGGCATCGGCGGCGAGCTGAAAAACAGCTTCGCCCTTGCCCGCGACGATCTGTTCTATCTGTCCCCGTATATCGGGGATATGAGCGATCTTCGCACCGTGCAGGCGCTGAAGGAATCCGTGGAGCGCATGGAACATCTGCTGGAAATCCGGCCCTCTGTCGTGGCCTGCGATCCCCATCCCCGCTACCATGCTTCGGAAGTTGCAAAGGCGCTGGGGCTGCCCGTGTTGGAAGTCCAGCATCACTATGCCCATATCCTTTCCTGCATGGCCGAAAACGGCTGTACCGATCCGGTCATTGGCGTTTCCTTCGACGGTACAGGCTACGGAACAGACGGAACCATTTGGGGCGGGGAATTTTTGCTGGCAGATTTGAAAGGTTTCCGTCGTCTTGGCTCCATCGAACCCTTCCTTCAGGCAGGCGGGGAAAAGGCTTCCAAAGAAGGCTGGCGCATCGCAGTCTCCCTGCTCTACGGGCTTTTGCCGGACAGGAACCGGCTTGCGGAGCTTGTGGAAAAACTGCACCTTGCCAGTGAACAGGAGCTTTCTGCGCAGCTTTTCATGCTAGAGCAGCAGGTAAACTGCATCACCTCCACCAGTGCGGGCAGGCTCTTTGACGCAGTCAGCGCGCTGCTCGGCATCAAAAAAAGCTCCACCTTTGAAGGTGAAGCTTCTATGTACCTGCAGTTCGCGGCTGAACGATATGCCGGACACGGCCTGTCATCCGCC